>CBDVCG010000099.1:0-6623 GCA_965372425.1 uncultured Anaerolineales bacterium | reverse complement strand
AAAGACGAAGTCGAAGTTCGTGAGCGGGTAAATCGAGCGCTCAAGGCTGTGGGTATGCAGGGATCGGAATCCCGTGTTCCCCATCACCTCAGTGGAGGAGAGAAGAAGCGTGCTGCTATCGCGACAGTGCTGTCCATGGACCCTGAGATTCTTGTCCTGGACGAACCTACGGCAGGTCTCGATCCACGTGGACGTCGGGAATTGATCAAATTACTTCAAGGCTTGCCCCAGACCATGCTTGTAGCGACACATGACATGCGGTTGGTCGAGGAGTTGTTCTCCCGCGTTATCGTGATCGATGGGGGCAAGGTCGTCGCGGACGGTCCCGTAGAGCGCATACTTCAGGATGAAGCGCTCCTGGAAGCCCATGGTCTTGAAGCCCCTTGAAATTCCCCGGGGGAGAAAGTCCTAATTTTGGATGATGAGGTGGGATCAGATGGTCTCGGTGATCTCTCCTACATTAAAAATTCAACAATCAGGATATAAGTTACGATAGCCATGAATAGGTTTGTTGACATCTTACGAGATTCAAAACGCTGGGGGGGGATCACACTTGTGATTCTGGTGGTAGGCATCGGTTGGATAGGCTTATCCTCGGTGCCTGCGTACTCTACAACAGGTGGGCTCATCCCAAGCCCAAAAGAAGGTTTTCTCGCGCCTGATTTTACCCTCGAGACTTTGGACGGCGGCGAGATCACCTTATCGGAACTGCGCGGAAAGCCCGTCATACTTAATCTCTGGGCATCATGGTGCCCGCCTTGCCGCGCTGAAATGCCTGCGCTGCAGAGGGTCTATGAAGCGAATCGCGAGCGTGGGCTCGAGATACTCGCAGTTAACATGACATCGCAGGACAGCCAATCTTCGGCAAAGAACTTCGTCGATCAGAATGCGCTTACCTTCACCATCCCCCTGGACCGGCTCGGATTGGTCAGCAATATTTATCAATCACGCGCGCTTCCTTCGACATTCTTCGTGGATCGCCAGGGGGTCATCCAGAAAGTGGTCATCGGAGGCCCCATGAGCGAGGTCCTTATCGAGAGTGTAGTTGAGATGCTCTTGAGTGAGGGAGAATAGTGTTTCCTGTTTTACAAGTGGGACCAGCAGCCATCCAGATGCCAGGTCTACTCATCATCCTGGGAATGTGGGTGGCTTTCCTCATCACTGAGCGAGAAGCCCGGCGATACCAGCTTGAGGCAAACATCATCTCCAACGCCTTTTTCTACAGCCTTATCGCTGCGCTCATCGGTGCCCGGCTGGGTTATGCGCTCCAATTTCTCGATCTCTACCTGAATGAACCTATTGAGTTTGTGGCGCTGAATATGAATACCCTGTCCCTTCCAGAGGGTCTTCTTGCTGGTGCTCTCGTGGGAATCATCTATGGATACCGCAAGGGGCTGCCGCTGCTGCCCACGCTTGATGCCATTACTCCTGGACTGGCCGTTTTCCTGGTTTTCCTTGGAATTGCTCACCTATCCAGCGGGGACGCGTTCGGGAGCGTTTCAACGGCTCCATGGGCTATCGAATTATGGGGCGCGCGTAGGCAGCCCTCACAAATTTATGAAATTGCGGCATCCTTGATCATTATCCTGCTCCTGATGCGGATAAGGCGAGATTCCCCATTTCCGGGATTTGTATTCCTCCTCTTCATTATCCTGACATCAACCAGCAGACTGTTTTTAGAAATGTCCCGCGGTGATAGTGTGCTCCTCATGGAGACCCTCCGCAGGGATCAGATTCTCTACTTATCGATACTCGCAGCTGGTTTAATTGGTTTGGGTATGCTCGCGCGGCGTGTTTCCGATCAACGTCCTCAATAGTTTCAGGAACGCGAGCACCTAGCTATCCTACCGAATCAATTGTTGATTCCATCTCATCATGTCCAACCTTTGTTTGATGTTCGGCATAGGTGCTAGCGAAGATCACTCGATACCATTTTTATTCACAAGAACCTCTGTAGGGGGACTGTAAGGGGCGAATCTGGTGTGTTCGGTGCATACTATGAGGGAGCTCGGATCGCACCATTCCAGTGATTCGAATCGTGACCCACGTTGGTGATGTTCCAATTCGATATGTTCATTATCGGGTAAGGGCGAATATGGAGTAGAAGGAGGTTTAAAGCGTTGTGCTGAGCCCAGGTTTGCTCGATTTGCTTGAGGAAGGTTTGTTGAGGGTTTCGGCTTATGGGTAATATTCGCTTATTACAACTATCTCACTTGTGATCCCGACCATGTCATGGTTTACTGATCGTTTCAGTCGAGATGAAGAGCTTAATACGATGGTCCAATCAGGTGGAAATTCTAAAGCGATGAAGGATTTTGAATCACTCGAACGAGAGGTCATACGACTCCGCTCCTTGCTTCGGATGACGGCGACGCTCAACGCGACCCTCAATTATGAGCGTGTCCTTGAAATGACCCTCGATATGGCAAATAGTGCCCTGACGGATGCACAGGATACGCAGCTCGTAAGTGTACTGATGTTGTTCAATCATGAAGACCTGTATATCGCTGCTGCGCGCGGTCTGCCGCACGCGGACATGCGCGTCACATTCCCGGGTGAGCGCGGCATCCTTGGAGAATCCTTATCGACCGTTCAAACACGCATGTCCAATACCCCATCGGGCGATTCGGAACTCAAGCGTCTTACCGCATTGCATAACTGCAAGCTGGTGGTGTGTATTCCTCTGGTCGTAGGTTTGGAGATCTATGGCGTCCTGATCTTCGCTCATGCGAAGGATGGGTTTTTTAACCAGGATCGTATCGAGCTTTTAGAAGCCATCAGCCATCAGGCTATGATCGCCCTGCAAAATGCTCGCCTATATCAGGATTTGGAACAGGAGAAGGAACGTATTGGTGAAATTCAAGAGGAAGCTCGCAAGAAGCTAGCCCGTGATCTCCACGATGGACCGACCCAATCGATCGGGGCAATTGCGATGCGTGTCAATTTTGCCCGGAGACTCTTGACACGCGATCCTGAGCAGGCAGCAGGAGAACTCTTCCAGATTGAAGAATTAGCCCGACGAACAACGAAAGAAATTCGCCAGATGCTCTTCACGCTGCGACCGCTGATTCTCGAATCAGAAGGGCTCATACCAGCTTTGAACCAGCTTTCCGAGAAGATGCGGGAGAACCACAATCAGAACGTCATCATCGAGGCAGATGAAAACGTGCTCGAAGACATGGAGGTCGGAAAGCTGGGGGTGATTTTCTTCATTGTTGAAGAAGCGGTCAATAATGCTCGCAAGCACGCTCGAGCAAAGCATATCTGGGTGAGGTTAACCAGGAAGGGGGATCTCATTCGCCTCGAGATTGAGGATGATGGCGTCGGATTTGATGTCTCGAGCATGCAGTCCAATTACGAGCAGCGTGATAGCCTGGGCATGGTGAACTTGCATGAGAGGGCAGAGCTCGTAAACGGCATATTGAAGATTGACTCGGCCCCTGGGGGAGGCACGCGAATCACGGTCACGGTTCCTGGAACGATTGAAGCAGCTGAACGCCTTCATCGTCCCGGTTTTGTCGCATAGGTCCACCTATCCACGACG
The DNA here is from genome assembly GCA_965372425.1 of uncultured Anaerolineales bacterium. Lineage (GTDB taxonomy): Bacteria > Chloroflexota > Anaerolineae > Anaerolineales > E44-bin32 > E44-bin32. The sequence goes on along the minus strand of CBDVCG010000099.1, from coordinate 3,079 downwards.
TAAAAAAAACCGCATTGCAAACAATTCAGAACCATCCAACTTGAGCTGATCATTAACTTTAGTTTATGGGAATAAGCCAGAATATCCTATTGCTTGCGGCTGGGATGAATGGCAAGCGGGGTATGGGGGCAACTCTCATGAAGGCTTTTTCTTGGAAGATACCCCACAGCACGCTGCGGGGTATCTTCACTTCTATGGAATGATATTTATGGGGATTCTCGGAAGCCCATCATCATTGATCCTCCCCGTTGAACGATTGGGGTGGATGTTTGGTATAGTTGATGCCTGGGTTGTAGTAAAACCACCACGATGAGGTCATCATGATTGCAGAAGTGGCTAAAAAATTGCAGGAAAATGTTCAACGCATAATCGTCGGGAAAGAAGAAGCGATCAAGCTGGCACTTGTAGCCGTCCTATGTGAAGGGCATGTGCTGATCGAGGATGTCCCGGGAATTGGCAAGACCACGCTTGCGAAAGCGCTTTCAACCTCCTTGGGCTGCACTTTCCGGCGGATCCAATTTACCCCAGACCTACTCCCGATGGATGTTACCGGTCTAAATTGGTTTAACCAGAAGGAGCAGGCGTTTCAATTTCGACCCGGCCCTATCATGAGTCAGGTTGTCCTGGCGGATGAAATAAATCGCGCCACTCCCCGGACGCAATCCGCATTACTAGAAGCCATGCAGGAACACCAAATAACGGTGGATGGTGTCACCCACCGGTTGGAACGACCCTTCCTGGTTCTTGCTACTCAAAATCCTGTTGAGCTGGAGGGCACCTTTCCCTTGCCTGAGGCTCAGATCGATCGTTTCATGCTGCGGATCGTCCTTGGCTATCCGGAGGAGGACGAAGAGAATCAAATCTTAGAACGGTTCCGTCATGGTGATCCACTGGCAGAACTTCATGCCGTGACTTCGCCGGAAGAACTTCTAGAGCTGCAGAAGCTGCGGAGCGAGATTCGAGTTGAAGAGAGTGTCCGTGGTTATATCGTCCGGGTGGCTCGAGAGACGCGGGCGCACGCGGAAATCGCTCTCGGGGCAAGCCCGCGAGCGACGTTAGCCCTCTATCAAACTTCACAAGCCTGGGCTGCTCTCCAGGGTCGTGATTATGTTCTCCCTGACGATGTCAAGGAGATGTCCCCACATGTGCTGACGCATCGTCTCATGATTTCGCCGCAGGCACAGCTCCGCGGTCGACTCCCTGAAGAGCTTATCGCAGATATCGTTGATTCTGTTCCCGTGCCAGTCGAGGAGTAGGCTTGTCAACAGAGCGCTGGTTCCCCATCTTAGCCGGCATCTTTCTTCTGGGGGCCCTTTTTGAGGTCCTCTTCCTGACCACCTTTGCGGCTGCCTTATTCACGCTCCTTCTGGTGACTTCATGGTGGCGCTGGCACGCTCTAGATGGTGTCATGTACAGCAGGAAACCATTCTATCGGCGGGCCTTCCCTGGTGAATCGGTAACACTCGAGCTCGAGGTTGAAAATCGAAAGATTCTGCCCCTCTCGTGGCTGCGCATCGAGGATCCCTGGCCCAGGTCTGTCGGACCTGAGGATGAAGACCAGCTCGCACCATCACATCTACAAGAGCAGGGATTGCTCACCAATGTCTTCAGTCTACGCTGGTTCGAACGGGCCAAACGTGTTTATCAACTTCGCTTTCGTCAGCGGGGGGTTTATAAGATAGGTCCCGCTAGGATGCAGTCCGGCGACGTATTCGGAATGCACGACCTCTCTCGAGAGGTTGGTACGAGTGAGCTGTTGACTGTCTTCCCTGAACTGCTTCCCATCGAGAGCTTGGATCTGCCCACGGAAGATCCATTTGGGGATCGCAGGACCCGTCGCAGGTTATTCGAAGATCCAACCCAGACGATTGGCGTACGTGATTATCAACAAGGGGATAGCTTCCGAAGAGTTCATTGGCCCGCGACGGCAAGAACAGGACGCCTGCAGGTCAAGGAGTTCCAACCCACATCTGCAAGGATTGTTGTCGTTTGTCTTAATGTGAGCACTTTCGAACGCCACTGGGAGGGCGTTTACCCAGAATTATTGGAGCGGCTTGTGAGCGTCGCGGCAACACTTTCCTATGACTATGTTAGAAAAGGATTTCAGGTGGGGTTAATCTCCAATGGGTGTCTGGCGCACTCAGATCGAACATTCCGAATCCCACCTGGCAGATCTCCAAAACAGCTTGGTCATCTCTTGGAAGCGCTTGCAGGAGTTACACCGATGGTTATGATTCCCTTCGATCGTTTCTTGATGCGAGAAATGCCCAAGGTCTACTATGGTGCGAGCCTTCTCGTGGTAACTGCAGTACATCCACCTGAGCTGATTGAGACTTTGAACACATTAAAACTACATGGTCGCAAGATCACGCTGGTTTCCCTTGCAGAAGAACCACCGCCATTCCTCCCTGGCATACTATCGGTACATCGACCCTTTGTCGAAGAAGCATCTGAGATGAAATCGTGAAAAACGACAAGATCTCGGCATCCTTTTATGGGGACATGATCTCTGCGAAAGTCCCTCAACGATTGAATATCCCCAGTTGGAGCCTATGGCAGCTTGTGACCATTTTCGCCGTGATGGCTATGAGCGTAAGCTGGGTGTCACTGAACTTCAAACTCCTGGTTGAGGGAAGCGCCATAATCGGCATCCTGCTCCTCTTCGGAAGCACGATCATGGCTGCCTACCTGGCAACACGAGTTATGGAATTCCTGCGGTTAGATCCACCTATCCCACAGGTGACCCTTTTCGCAATATTGGTCGTGGCTGCATTTCTTAGCATCCTGCTTCTTATCCGATCGTTTAATGAATCTGGGATTAGGGCTGAGACCACGCTCCACTTCACCGATTTCTCATCCCTTACCACGCCCTTAGTCATCACGCTTGCCATGGTGGTGTACCTCTGGAGAAGAGGTATGAACCTGGCTCGTCATCCGGTGGGTCCGCGGGCGGTTCAGCGCGATTTTCGTTTAGGGATCCTTGTTTTCCTCATCGTCGGTGGTATCAGCACGAGATTGGAGTTTCAACTTCCTATATTCGAGATGGTCCTCTTTTTTGTTTTTAGTTTACTTGCGATGA
>CBDVCG010000098.1:0-6654 GCA_965372425.1 uncultured Anaerolineales bacterium | reverse complement strand
CAATATGTCTGTGGAAGCTACCCGGCATCCAACCTTCCATCCTGAAAAATGTGCTCACGTTTTAATTGACGGGGGACGGATAGGGGTTGTGGGCGAGGTTCATCCAATCGTGCGAGAGCAATTCCGTATCGATGATTACCCGGTGCTGGCGGCGGATTTGAACTTCGATGCGATCGCGGCGTCTATTCCCTCAGCAATGGATATTCTACCCGTACAAATCTATCCCCCGGTGCTGGAAGACCTTGCAATTGTCGTCGACGAGGGGCTTCCTGCAGAACAGGTTGAGGCCGTAATCCGGGAGGCGGGTGGGGATCTCCTTACTGATATCCGCCTTTTTGATTTATACAGAGGAGATCAAGTTGGAGAGGGCAAGAAGAGCCTGGCGTATTCACTCGTCTACCAGGCAGCTGATCGAACCCTGACGGATGAAGAAGTAGGGAAGATCAGAGCGCGGATCGTAAAAAAACTCGGGGAAACACTTGGAGCCGTATTGCGGTCCTGAGCGGCATCAAGCGAATGTTTCTGCTCGTGTGATGGCTACGGCGCTTAGCTGCGCGACCACCAGTAGAAGCTGATGATCTTCGGTTGAAAATTCCCGGTCTGTGCGTTTGTTTACGGCTTCGATAACGCCGAGCACGCGGTCGCCTACCACGAGCGGGACGCACGCCAGGGTCTGGGTGCGGAAACCAACTGTCTCATCGACGTTGGGATAGAAACGGGAATCGCTGCCTACATCATGTACGATGGCGGCTTCACGGTTGTCAGCAACCCAACCGGCAATTCCCCGGCCAGGAGGCAAGCGGAAACCCGTGAGAGCATCGCGCGCTTCCCCATGCACAACGGCGAAAACGAGTTCCTCTGTCTCTTCATCACGCAACAGCAAGGATCCATCACTTGTGTCGAGGACTGCAAGCGCCGAGGCCAGCAGGTCATCGAGGAGCGCGATTAGGTTTGTTTCAGGACCCATGCGATTGATGAGATCCTGTATCGCAGCAAGCCCGCGAACCGACGAACGCAAGACCGTGAGCTCCTCTTTTAATTCGAGGTTCTCTTGTCGTAAACGGGTAACTTCACTTTGCAAGAATCGGACAGGGTCGCGAGTATCCATGGTCAGCCTTCGATGTGGGAATCATAGCACAGGTTGTGGGGGTGGAAAAGTCGCTTGTTGAACGTAAAGTCCCCCGGCAGTAGCTGGGCACTATTGTGATTAGAGGAGTTAGATGGACTGCGTGACAGTAACTTCGGACGCCTACAGCACCTTGGGACCCTCTTCGATGCTGAATTCGACTTATTGGCCTTCAAGAAACACTCGGTATCCATCCATTTGAAGCGCACTGAAGTGGATAAAAACATCATCCCCGTCATCGCGTTCAGTGAAGAATCCCACTGCTCGCTGCGGGGGATCTTCCAAGGAAGAAACCTTAATGGGGGTTGCGTTACCCTCACCCCGAGGTTGCCATTCATCCCGCCAGCAAACTACAGGGTAACCTGGCTTTTTCCCATAAAGCCATACTCTTTGACTGCGTTCAACCATTATACGTTGCCCTAACCTCGTTCGGACATTTCCTTTCATGCCTCCTGCAATTTGCGCTTGCCCATGACCAAGGGAAAAACACAAAACCGCCAGGATGATCTGCCTTGCGGTGAGAGGTCTGGGGCCGTCAAAATTGTGTGCCCAACAAGGCGCGCATGGTATCATGCTCGCGAGGTGGCGTCACTACTTTTCGACCAAGGCTGCATGACAAGCATGCATTGGTTCGCTATCGGGGATTTGAAGGTGGAATTGTGAAGGATTGCTTCTGATGAATATATATTTCTCATGTTCACTCACAGGTGGTCGTGCCGACCAATCGACTTATGCGCTCATAGTAGATCATCTCGTACAGCTCGGTCATGACGTGCCTACGGCCCACCTTGCCAGTCCTGACGTCATGGATCTCGAAAGGATTGTGGATCCCTACGAGGTTTATGCACGAGACATTGCCTGGATCCAATCTGCAGATGTCGTGATTTCAGAAGTCAGCACGCCCTCGCATGGTGTGGGGTATGAAGTTGCTTATGCGCTCCAAATCGGAAGGGATGTGCTCTGCTGCCACCGAGAGGGCGTGCCTGTTTCGAAAATGATCACCGGAAATGACTCGCCCCGACTAACTTTACGGGCTTATTCCAGCCCGGAGGATGCGATCCGCATAGTGGATGAATATTTGCGCTCACTGAGTTGAGTGCGTTCCACCCGGCGAATTGTCCCGTTATCTAGCTATAGGAAACGATGACGTGCACGAAAGTTGAGGAGCGATATGACGAAAGAGTTGCCTGAAATACTGAAACGCATTCATTGGTTGGGGCATGATAGTTTTCGTATAGATGGAGATGTTGTGATCTACCTGGATCCCTGGAAGTTGCCGATTGAATCCCCTGAAGCGGATCTCATACTGGTCAGTCATGATCATTTTGACCACTGCTCACCGGAGGATGTTGAATTGGTGCGCGGAGATGATACGCTGTTGGCAGCAAACCCATCATCCGTCCCGAATTTGAAACTTCCGGTGAGGATCATGCATCCTGGTGAGATGCTTGAACATCGGGGCGTGACCATTGAAGCCCTCCCGGCCTACAACATCGGAAAAGCCTTCCACCCCAAAGGGGCCGATCATCTGGGCTTCATCCTGACGATAGATGGTGAGAGAGTCTATTTTTCCGGTGATACGGATGTCATTCCAGAGATGAAAGGATTGACGTGTGATGTCGCTCTGCTGCCCGTAAGCGGAACATATGTCATGACAGCCGAGGAAGCCGCTGAAGCCGTCGGGGTAATCGAGACCCGGGTTGCGATCCCGATGCACTATGGCGCTGGTGTTGTAGGGACTATAGAGGATGCCCTGAAGTTCAAGGAGTTGAGCGATGTCCCGGTCGTCATCCTGGAACGAGAGCACGGCGGCGCTGCACCGTCATAAAAAAAAGCGCATAGTACTGGCAGAGCAGACGAAATCGGACGGACCGGTATTGCGAAGTTGATGTTCGTAAACCTGGGATGACGACGCTGGAGGGACGTATCTTACAGAGATGCGGTCTCAATTCTACGCGGTTCAGTATCCGTTGCGGGCATCATTACGATATTACAAAGCCTCGATCCGGGATAAATCAGGGAAGAATTGTCGTACAGTGCCCTCGATCCATCCATGCAGGGTGCTCTTTGATAGGGAACATCCTTCGCAAGCTCCCCCCATTTCCACCCGCAAAACTTCACCATCGTAGTCAACAAGACGCACCCACCCGCCATGGTATTGTTCGATATATGAACTGACGACTTCGATGAGTCCTTGCATTCGATCGTATTCGGATACATCTGTGGGGTGGTTATGATTTTTTACGTCTGCCATTTCGCTTCTCCTCAGAGGACAGATTCAATCTGGATGCGAATTAGATCTTACGCCCTCATGGAGCATCTTGACAACTTGCGTGTGTGTACTTTGCAGTCGTTCTGCGATTACTCCTGCAAGACGTTCTAGAATTATAACTCCGGTTTCCGGGTATTGTTCACACAAGCGCTGAAGCTCATCCCCCTTGATGCTGAAAGTTTCGCTCTCATCTCTGGTGATTGCCGCGGAGGTGTATTCGCTGCGCCCGAGCGCGGCCGACCATCCAAATACACCCCCTTGCTGGATTTCCGCCACGGTGAGAATATCGCCATCATGAGGCTTGAATTCAATCCCAACTTTCCCCGAGACGAGCACGTATAATTTTTTAGCTCGATCTCCCTGTGCAAAGATCACTGTCGTTGCATCGAATGATTCGCGCTGAAAATTATTTGCCAGTAGTTCCAGATGCTCTGGCGCAAGATCTTGAAAGAGGGGGATAGCTTCTAGCGATTCGCGTTCCATGAAATGTCCGACCTTTAATGTGCTCCATTGTAGTGTGTGAAAAGGAGTGAGATTAAGTGGCTTCTGTCCTCATCCTGACGACAACCATCACCTCATCACACAGCTCGATAAAACCGAGGTTGTGACTGATTAAGCATAGCGAAATGACGCACAATTGGGGTCGGAAAAAGAGGATTCCTGTTGTACAGTTCAGGACGAACAGTTCAGCGTGAACTTGACGCTCGTAATGTTTGTAGGTATATTATCGATTACAGGCAGACATCTGGGTGCCCCCCTCACCTAGATGTTTGTCTGTAACTTTTAAAGAGAAAGAAGGGATTGGGGAGTGGGGAACAGGGATCTGCGAAGTGCAAACACCCTTTATCCGAACACCTAATCCCTTTTCCCTGATCCCCTATCCCCAGCATCTCTCTCAACGGAAAATGCCTCTCTCCAAAGGTTATTTCAGCGTACTCAATACCTCTCCCAGCCGATCGATTTCCTCGAGTGTGTTGTAATGCACAAGACCGATTCTTAACATTCCTCCGCTGTCTTCGAGACCCAATCGGTCAGTAACTGCCAGGGCATAGTAGTTTCCATCCCAGGCGTAGATACCGGCTTTATTTAACCCGGTGGCAATCTGAAGAGGTGAAAATCCCTTCATAGTAAATGAAACAGTAGGCACCCGCTGTGCAGTTGCATTCTCGTCCACAATGCCCCAGATTCTCAATCCCGGTATTGAAGAGAGAGTATTGATGAGCGCGCGTGAAAGCAGCATTTCGTATGACTGAATGGCTTTCATGGCCAGGCTCAGCGCAGCGCGCCTCCCACCTTCTTGAGGGCTGACCATTCCCGAAGTCTCCTCCATCATTCGGTTCCCGATCTCGCTGAGATATTCAAGGGCGCCAAGGGTTCCTGCAATTCCCTCGAAATTCTGGGTTCCGGTCTCGAATTTATCGGGGATGTCCTCGGGTACGGGGCGTATCTTATACGCCCGTAGATCTTCAAGGATGCTCCGTTTGCCGTAGAGCGCACCGACGTGGGGCCCAAAGAACTTATATGCGGATACCACGAGGAAATCCGCGTCGAGTCCCTGTACATTGATGGATCCATGGGGGGCATACTGTACGGCATCGACGTAACAGATTGCGCCGACCTGATGGGTCATGTCAATGATCTCGGCAACAGGATTAATGGTACCCACGGCATTGGAGGCATATCCCACCGCTACAATTTTCGTGCGCTCACTGAGGGTATCTCGAAGCTGGTCAATACGCAGCGTACAGTCTTCGACGTCGAAATCAACCCAGCGCACTGTGCAATCACGATCCTCAGCGAGGAGGAGCCAGGGCGAAATATTTGCATCATGATCCAGGCGTGTGACGATAATCTCGTCTCCGGGGTTCAGGGTCCTCGCCAGGGCGCGGCTGACGGAGAACGTAAGCGTGGTCATATTGGGTCCGAAGACGATCTCGTCCGGAGAGGGTGCGTTCAGGAATTGTGCAACAGCTAGGCGGGCCTCATCGACGACCTCGTCCGATTTTTTACTTGTTTCGAACGCGCCGCCGTGATTGGCATTCGTCCAGCGCAAATACGCTGTTATCCGATCGATGACCTGCGTGGGCACCTGGGTGCCGCCGGGGTTGTCCAGAAAAACCACGCCTGATTTCAGCGCTGGGAAGGCATCACGAATTGAATCTGGATCAAAAGACATGAGGGGTCTCCTTGCTTGAGGTGAGATGAACTCGGGTGCCGGGCGCAAACTTACCGACGCCCATCATGCCCGCATAACAAAGGTGCTGACTCACGAAATATTTGAGACTTTAATTCTATTCATAGCCATGAAGATCCTGGTAGATCTCTTCAGCCATATGGAGATCCTGCGGAGTGTTGATGTTGAAAAAAGACAGTCCCTCCGGATCATACCTGCCGACAAATTCCTCTCCCAGCGGATGCACACGTACCTCGTGAAAGAAACTCGTGAGCTTCTTCTCTCCTGCGTTCAAGGCGTTTTCCACGGCTCGCAGGCAGGGCGTACGCAGGTAGATTGCATGCATGGGTTCGTAATTCCCGTCGAGCATGGGTACGATAACATCGTCTGAAGAGTTGATCGAGAGCATGGCTGCGAGAAGTTCCTTCTGTACGAAGGGCATGTCACAGGCGAGTACAAGCACACGTTCATTATCGGCAGATGCCAGGGCGGTATGCAGACCACGCAACGCTCCCTCGCCCGGCACCGGGTCTGAGACAAGACGGACATGAAGGTACTCGAGAGCTTTCGGGTTGTTGGTCGAGATCAGAATTTCGTCGGTTAGATCCTCGATCTCGTGGAGCACCAACTCGATAAGCGGGACGCCGTGCAGTTTGAGAAGGGCTTTATCCTCTCCCATTCGGCTTGAAAGCCCTCCGGCCTGGATTGCGGTGGTGATCATGTCCCTATTCTAACCTTGAAAACGCCTCCCCTTCAGTGCGGATGTTATAATCCCGTCATGGATACGCTTGCGAGCGTTCTCGATGCGATGACTGAAGAAGGGGAGTTGTACGAGGCGATTCCTGATGACAGCGTCCGCTGCTATGCCTGTGGTCATCGCTGCCTGATACGCGAAGGCAGGCGGGGGATATGTAAGGTCCGTTTTAACGTGGGGGGAAAACTTCGTGTTCCCTGGGGATATGTTGGCGCACTTCAAAGCGATCCTACTGAAAAGAAACCCTTTTATCATCTCCTCCCTGGCTCCGACGCGCTCACATTTGGCATGTTGGGCTGTGATTTCCATTGCGATTATTGTCAAAACTG
>CBDVCG010000097.1:0-6664 GCA_965372425.1 uncultured Anaerolineales bacterium | reverse complement strand
CGATTTCCGCTATCTTCTTGACAGGAAAGATGAAGTAAAAGCGATCATCGTGACTCATGGCCATGAGGATCATACGGGCGCCATCCGCCACGTACTCGAGGAGTTCAATGTCCCCATCTATGCCACAGAACTCACCCGTGGTCTGCTTGAGGTAAAACTGAGCCGTGGCGGCATGCTCGGCAAGGCGAACTTAAACACGATTTCGGCCGGGGATGAAGTGCAAATAGGGCCATTCAGGATCGAGTTTTTCCACGTGTGCCACTCTATTCCCAATGGTGTAGGCCTCGGCATCACTACTCCCGCCGGCTTAATCGTCCATTCAGGGGACTACAAATTCGATCACACACCTGTGGATGGGAGACCCACCGATTTCGGCAAATTGGCCGAATTCGGCTCAAGGGGAGTCATGGCGCTTTTGGCCGATTCCACGAACGCCGACGATCCCGGATGGACCCCCTCAGAAGCTGTAATTGACCCTGCTTTTGACGATGTTTTTCGCCAGGCGAAGGGGCGCATCCTGATTGGGACCTTTGCTTCCCTCATCTCAAGAATGCAGCAGGTCGCGAACGCTGCCGAGCGGCATCATCGTTCGCTCGCCTTTGTCGGGACCAGCATGGTCGAGAACGCCAAGATGGCGCGCAAACTCGGCTACCTCGTCGTTCCAGATGGGCTCGTCGTCAATCTGGACCAAGCTCTGGATATGAAACCGTCCAAGGTCGTCCTCATGTGCACGGGAACACAGGGAGAGCCATCCTCCATACTTGGGCGTCTTTCTACGGGTCGCAACCGACGATTCGATGTCTCGCCCGGAGACACAATTGTCCTGTCGTCGACTCCTATTCCGGGCAACGAAGAGATGGTACACAGGACCATCAATCGTTTGTTCCAGCGCGGCGCAGATGTGATCTACGACTCCATTGCACCAGTGCACGTCTCCGGTCACGCCAGCCAGGAGGAAATGAAGCTCCTCATTCAACTGGTACAACCTCAGCACCTCATTCCGATTCATGGCGAACTGCGCCACCTGAAACAGCATGCGGCAATGGGTCGAGAAATCGGAATTCCTGCGGATCGAATCGCCATCATCGAGAACGGCACTCCGATCGAGTTTCATGATGGCAAAATGAAAGTCGGTGAGCGGATACCCGGCGGCTATGTCTTTGTTGACGGAAGCGGGGTCGGCGATATTGGTCCCAGTGTGATGCGCGAACGAGAAACGCTCTCTCGCGAAGGGTTTGTGATTGTTCACCTCACGGTCGATTGCAACAAGAATCGCCTCGCGGCAGAACCTGAAATCGTTTCTAAGGGGTTCGTCTTTGTACGAGATGCCGATACACTCTTCAACCAGGCGAAAGAACAGATCAAAAAAATCGCTGAGGCCGATTGTGGTAAAGATCTTGAAGCCCGCATCGAGAAATCTCTTTCGAAGTTTTTTTATACAGAAACCCATCGTAGACCGATGGTTTTTGTGTTCTCTACGACACTCCCGTAAATGTTTAGAAGATCGTCCGATCGGCCCATTGCACCGAAAAAACCAGTGTGTATAATCCCCACAGTCATGGTTGTCAACCGTGCGCTTTTTTTGACCTTCATCGGTGCGACTGTTCTCGTGGGCTGCAGTTTGCCGAATCAAATACAATCTACCGCCCAACCGACCCCGACGATATTGCCGCCCACAGAGACACCGATCCCGATGGCTGCCATGGTGGCGGGGGAGCCCATTCTTCTTGCCGACTTTGAAGGTGAGATCCACCGTTTCGAGGCGGCACAAATACGCTCTGGCATCGACCTTGCAACCATCCCGGGTTACAGGGAGCAGATTCTCCACAGATTGATTGACCAGAAGCTGCTGGCACTTGGAGCTCAAGCTGGAGGCCTCAAGATCGAGGATGCTGCGGTGGACTTAAAAATCCAACAAATCGTTGATGAGCGCGGGGAAATGGGATCGCTGGATGGGTGGTTGGAGCAAAACCAATATTCACAGGAATCTTTCCGCCGATCCCTGGCTCTTGAGCTGATGGCTAGCAAAATGGTTGAAATGATAACGGCACAAATTCCCGAGACGATCGTCCAAGTACACGCACGACATATCGTGGTCGCCTCCCGAGAGGAAGCGGAATGGCTCAGAGCACAGATCGAGGCCGGCGAACCCTTTGATGGGTTGGCCGAGGATTACAGCCTCGATACCAGTACAGGTCCCATCGGCGGCGATCTTGGCTGGTTTCCAGAAGACTATTTATTGATTCCCGAAATCACGACCGCCGCCTTTTCCACACCACCGGGCGAGATCAGTGACATCGTGGAGACTCAGCTTGGTTTCCATCTTGTCTCCACTATCGAGATAGCAGAAAGAGCTCTCTCCTATGATGCACTGGTGGCGCTGCGTGAAAGAACAGTTGTAAACTGGATCGAAGCGCAGCGAGAACTGGTGGATTTACAGATTTTTATCGATCCCTGACCTAGGGGCTGGAGACAGAGACCATGGAAGATCAGTTCGAAATCACTCCACGGAAACGGACTGGCAGGTTGAGCGGCCTGATATTCAACTTGCTGACGTTCATCGTCTTAATCGTGATCATCGTGGTCATCGGAGCGTTTGCGGTTGCCTTCATGAACCCAAATGTGTCATTTAATCCGTTCCCGCCGCCGACATTGCCTGCCGCATTGGGCACCCCCACAGCGACGAGCACACCCGCTCAGCCGCTTCCAGGTACATGGACCCCCACGGCAACGTTTACGCCTCCACCGACAGATACACCCACGCCGACGCTTACTCCGCCGCCAACCGATACACCGACGCCGACCGAACCCGTGCCTCCCTTCGCACTTCAGCCCGGTAACCCGGTCCGGATCCCTAATATCGCCAATGATCTTGGTTGTGAATGGATGGGGGTGGGTGGGCAGGTGTTCAGTCTGCAGAACGAGCCAATCGCCAACCTGGGCGTGCATCTCGAAGGCGAGCTTGATGGAAATCCATTAACGCTCGAGGCGATTACGGGCAGCGCACCGGAAATTGGTCCTTCGGGCTATGTGTTCAACCTCGCTGACAAACCCATTGCGAGCGATGATTCGCTCTGGATACAGCTCAACGATGGGGCCGGTGTCACGCTCTCCGACATCGTTGTTTTCTCGACCTCCGACCAGTGTGACGAGAACTTTGTCATGATCAATTGGCGGCAGGTTCGAGAGCCTTAAATAATTTATACCGTATCAAAAAAGGGCTGCTCAAAAAAGGCAGCCCTTTTTCTTTTTATGAAGAACCCGTAGCGAGCTGATGTTATCCTGTTCCCGGAATCAAGAAGCTTGCGCATCCCCATCGGCAGGCCCATGTATTCCTATTTCCGTTTGCAATGAGCTTGCTCGTCCCCCTCAACAAGTTGCAGGATATTCTGGCTATTTCCCATAATTATGTGTCAAGCGAGATTTCCATTTCTTCTCCATGGGGAGCGTTACGTATGGTGCTATTTTGAAGCGGGGTCCATCCTCGCTCTTTGGGGGATGATGCCCGCTCCACCTCACCTACATTTTCCTCCCAACGGTAACCTTCATCGGGGAGAGGAGCAAGCCTCGTTCTCAAATCGGTGAATTAAAGCCCCTCTCCTTTTTCAGGGAGAGGGCTTGGGGTAAGGGTGGAATTATATGTTCTCGAGATCATGGACCCAGTGATGCTTGATCCATGTTTTCCCCCCTTTTGGGACAGCCCCTCTTACTATCCAATCCCGCCTCGCCAGAATTATGTGTTTGCTAATACCTTTCTCAACACCCCACAAACATATTCAACCTGGTTCGGGGTCATCACGCCGGAGAACGGTATCGAAAGACTTCGTTTTCCAAGGTCTTCTGTGACGGGAAAATCGCCTTCCCTATATCCGAACTGTTCTCTGTAGAATGGCTGCAGATGGATCGGTGAGAAATACGGCCGAGAAGGAACCCCCCGCTCGCTCAAACGGTGGATAACCCTCGCTCGATCGACCCCTTGATCCAGGCGGATGACATATACGAACCAACTCATACGGCTTGTGGACGGGAGCAAAACCGGCGTTTCGACGCCCGCCATCCCCTTGAGGCCTTCCGCATACAAGGAGGCCACGATTGCACGTTTTTCAAGCAGTTCATCCAGGCGGGTTAACTGAACCCCGCCCATTGCCGCGCTCATTTCATCCATGCGGTAGTTATAGCCCAGGTAAGTATGGTCCAACCACGTATCCCCGGGTGCGCGCCCTTGATTTCGGAGCGCACGAATTTTCTCCGCCCAATCGTCTCGATCGGTGACGATGACCCCGCCCTCGCCCGTCGTGATCTGCTTGTTGGGGTAAAAGGCGAAAATACCCGCGTCGCCGAACGAGCCTGCTTTTTGTCCATTGAACTCTGCACCGATGGCTTCGCACGAATCCTCAATGAGAGCAAGATCATGGGTTTCGGCAATCTCCTGCAGGACATCATAGTTTGCAGGTTGACCAAATACATCCACAGGGATGATAGCTTTTAATTTCCCCTCCCCATGGCTGCCCTTTCTGGGCATCCAGCGTTCGGCCGCAGAGCCGCCGTCGACAAGATCGGCGGCAGCCTTCTTCGCGAGCTCGGCATCCAGATTACCGCTCACTGGATCAACATCAATAAATATCGGCACCGCCCGCTCGTAGAGCATCACATTTCCGGTGGCGACGAATGAGAAAGGTGTCGTGATCACCCAATCTCCATCCTGGACACCCGCAGCCCGGATGCAGAGATGCAAACCCGCAGTCCCCGAGCTCACAGCTACGCCGTGTTTGACACCGACAAGTGAAGCCGCTGCAGCCTCAAACGCCGAGGTCTGCGGACCCATGCTCAATCGATTCGTCCCCAGAACTTCCATGACCGCGGCGCGTTCCTCATCTGTAAGATCTGGCGCGGACATGGGAATATCGAGTTTACGATTGGTGCTCAAATCAAACTCCATCTTCTCTTAATTATGTGCCACTTAACCTTCGGGCCAGACGCTTCCGGCACGTACAATCTGACCTGCTGGTACATCATCTTTGATAACTGCGCTGTTCCCGATGCGGGCATTTGGACCCACAGTCACATGTAGATTCAACGTTACGCCCATCCCAACCAGCACCCCTTCACCGATTATCACCCCGCCGGCAAGAAGAGCTCCCGGGGCCACGTTCGCATAGGGACTCAGCGTACAGTCATGCGAAACGACCGCCGCAGTATTTACAATGCAGCCGAACCCGACTTGGGATTCGCTGCCGATATAAGCATTTGGAAATACCTGCACACCAGATTCGAGCTTCACGCTCGGCTCCACAAAAGCCGTCGGATGGATAAGATTCGGAAAGGCAAAACCAGCCTGAACCAGCCTTCGGAACACCTCCACGCGACTGTGGACATCACCTACCCCCCCAACGGCGTTCAGCGCGAGACGAATGCCATGTTCACGTAATCTAGTCAGCTCACCTTTTGATCCCAGCACCGGTACGCCCAGAACCTCCTCACCTTTGCCAATCCCATCATCAATCACGCCGACGATATCGAAGGTTCCAAGCGATCGAACGAGATCAATCACCGCTTTTCCATGTCCGCCGCCACCATAGATGATTACTGAGTGAGGGTTAAAATCTTGCTCAAGCACGCTCAACTCACCGCCTCCTTCGCTCGTTTGCGCTCTTCGAATCATCGCTTCAGTAACCAGAGGTCCAACCGGGAGCTCGGCTAGATTGAGCCCCAGCTCACGGGCCAGCATGAGCGCGGGCTGCGAAATACGGAGCCCCTTTGGAAGGGTCTCCTTGCTCCCCTTATCAATCCGAACCGGGGGTTCCGGAGGCTCCCAATCAGGCTGATTCCCCACCCAGCAAAGCCGCGCACCTGCTCGAATGTGATCGCCCGGGGATACCTCGAGCCCCACAACATACCCGGCTTGTTCCACGAGCACTTCCGCCGTTGACTTTGTGGTCTCAACAGTACAAAGCACCTGGCCTTTTTTAACCCGCTGACCCTCCTCAACATAAAGAGCGCTTACCTGGACCTCGGGCTCGTTCGGGTTCAAAAGCGGAACAAGGACTTCTACGGATTCTGGCATTCCTCGACCTCTCGGCTATGGAAATGATGGCATGCCGGAGTGGGTATTGTACACCTCGACCGATCTAAGAAATCACGCAAGGAAATGATCCCACTCACTGATTCCATGATTTCCTTCAGAAACCGATCCGCTCTCGAACGATGTGCTCACAGGAGATCGCCATCGTTCGTTATCCCACCATCTCAAGGACAGCTCTCATTACATCATCCACACCCGGCAGGACGGCTGACTCTAGCGTGCCCGCTGCCGGGATGGGCATATCAAGCGAGGCAATGCGGCGTGATTTTAAAGAGCCAAATCGCTCCGAGCACCGAGCCACGATCTCGGCGCCCCATCCCAGGGTGATGGTTCCCTCTTCAAGAGTCAGCAGCACCCCCGTCTCCCCGGTCGCGTCAAACACAGAAGAGTCATCTGGAATCAGCTCTGTCAGAGCGAGTACTTCGATAAATACCTCACGCTCGTATGCCAGCCGGTGAGCCGCCTCAAGGGCAATTTCTGCCATATAACCATAACTCATAAGTGTTGCGCTCGGTGAGGGCGCACCGGTAATGCGTAAATGGAAGACCGGATAGCGGGTCTTCGAAACCATGATATCAAAGT
>CBDVCG010000096.1:0-6698 GCA_965372425.1 uncultured Anaerolineales bacterium | reverse complement strand
CTTATTCCGGATGCCATACCCACACAGACTCCGTTTCCAACAAGCCTCACACCCGCGCGCCTGGATACGACCACCATCCCTGTGCCGGTCATCGATGGAGGTGTGTCCATCGTTGATGGCAATCTTGTAGATCTCTATAAACAGCTCAGTCCTGGCGTGGTTACGATTTGGTCATACGAACAGGATGGTGAGCCCGCCCACGCCACCTTTCCACGTGGGCAAGGATCAGGCTTTGTGATCGATCAGGAAGGCCACATCGTCACGAATCAACATGTGATCGAGGATGCCAGCGAGGTCGAAGTTGATTTTCCCTCCGGACTTAAGGCTTGGGCGGAGATAGTCGGGACGGATCCTGATTCAGATCTCGCCGTTTTACGCGTGGATGTGCCGAGCGAATACCTCGTCCCTCTCCCCATGGGTGACTCGGATCACCTTCAAGTGGGGGATTTTGTCGTCGCAATAGGTAATCCTTTTGGCCTGGAAGGCACGATGACGGTTGGGATTGTATCTGCGCTCGCACGGACGCTGGATTCGAGGCGGCTTGCGCCAAGCGGGCTCCCATTTACCGCAGGTGATCTCGTACAAACCGACGCGGCTATTAACCCGGGAAACTCTGGCGGACCTCTCATAAACCTGCAAGGCGAAGTTGTCGGTGTCAATCTCGCGATCCAAACAGAGTCTTTCACGGTTTCAGGCGGCGCAGCAAACTCTGGTGTGGGCTTTGCAGTGCCCATCAACATTGTCCGCCGGGTTGTGCCCGGGATTATTGCAAATGGAGAATACAATTACCCCTATCTAGGAATTTCCAGCCTGGATGACAATGCCTGGAATCTTCACACGATAGAAGCGCTCAACTATGCCCCCGATGTCGTCGGCGCATACATCACGAGCGTTGTCCCAGAAAGCCCGGCGGACAGGGCTGGTTTACTGGGAGGATCACAAGAGACCTCCATTCCGGGGATTGAATCTGGGGGAGATTTAATTGTAGCCATCGATGGCACACCTGTTCAACACTTCTCCGAGCTTCTCTCCTATCTTCTCAAGAACACCTCGGTTGGTCAGGAAGTGACGCTCACGGTATTGCGCGTCGACGAGCTAGTGGAGATACAGCTCACCATCGGTGCGCGACCTTAAAGCATGTCCGCGTGCATGAACACAACACTTCCCCGTCCATCCACACGTCCTGTCGATGAGCGGCGGTCCCATCTGGGCAATATTTTCATCACCGCACATTTTTACGGGTTATTCAGTCGCTTTATCTCAGGTGGAGGATCCTGATCAGATAGGCTGGGTGCAGTTCACCTTATACTGATTGCATGTTCTAAAGTGACCAACGTGTTCGCGAGGATTTCCAAATCCTGATATGCGGCTTCGGGGTCACGATCGATTTCAGACTGTATCAGATCGAGTCTGTTTATTAGATCCTGGAGGACCTCTGCTTCCGCGCCGGTCGTGCCCTGCGCAACGCGCTCCAGATCTTCTCTGGTATTTTCGAGCCCTTCCAGTGCATCAGCAGCATCATCCATCATCAGCGCCATCTGAGCGGTTTTGACACTTATAAGAACAAGCAGAAGGGCTTGTCCCTGATCCATCGCGGTAGCTTCTACCAGCAGGGCAGCGTTCTCATCCTCCAGCGAAAGTAAAAGGCCCAGCCTCCCCTCCAGATCAATAACCTCGGCTTGAAGAGTTGCGGCTTGCACGCCAAGCTTTTCAATTTGTGCCGAGCGTGGGCGGACCTGGAGCACCCAGGTTGCCGCGATCCCAAGGGCGAAAATCCCGAGGAGTCCCACCGTCCAGAACAAGCAGGTTCTCAGAAAACCCGAACCCTTTTTCTTGGATGGTGCCGGTTGGACTGGAGGTTGCACTGCAACGGGTGCTTCTGTGGGCGGCACTTTTTGAACCTCTAGTTCATCGAACTTTGTCGAGAAATCTTCTTCTTTAGACGATTCATTGTTGGGCTTCATTCACGAACTCCTCGCCTTCACTGAACCAAGAGATTCTGTCGCATGCTAAGAAGCATATCATTTCTGGATCAAGGAAGCTGATTGGACACCTAATCATGGGAAAAAGCCAGAATACCCTGTAGCTTGATACAGGGATGAATGGCATGCGGGGGATGTGCGTGGCAACCCCCATTAAGGCTTTTTCCTTGGAAGATGCCCCGCAGCTCACTGCGGGGTTCTTCACTGACAGCCACGAACCCGTTAAATAAAATAGGCGGCCTCAGCCGCCCATTTTACCTCAATAGATTAAGTCCTATCCAGCTTTAACTTCGATCGTCTTGGGTTTGGCCTCTTCCGACTTCGGAATTCGTACGGTGAGCACGCCATTTTCGATCTGGGCTTCAGCATTCTCTGCATCGAGAGGATCCGGCATTCTCAGACTGCGAGTGAAAGAACCGTGCGAAAGCTCATTGAGAAGCACGCGCTCTTCATCGTTCTCCTCAGATGCAACTTCTCCACTGAGGGTCACAACATCATCCAGAATTTCGATCTTCAGGTCTTCCGCCAACAGACCCGGTACTGCAGCGGTGATCACATACTCCTCGCTGTCGACATGAACATCGACTGGGAGCCTGCGTCCACCATTGAAACGAACTGGTTGATAATGGCGGAATCTCCTTGATCCACTGGGAACCATGTAATACGACATTTTACTACCTCCGTTAATATCTGATCAATCTATGCAAAGGATATCGCCCGTCCATAAGAAAACCACATAACTGATGTATGATTTTCATTAACTCCAGCTATCAGCCATGGACATTGTTGAGAAGGGTACTCCTTCTACGCCTGGGTACCTTCTCCCAATGAAGTGGATACCAGGATGTCTTTTTATATTCCTGGATCTGAAGAGCACCTGCTCCGGTTTGTGTACATGAGCGAGGTCGTAATGAATACCACATTCATAACCCATAAGCGTCAGGACAACGAAGCATCACGGTTCACGGATAGATTGAAGAAATGAGATTTTCCACAACTAACAGGACCCTCTTAGGCTTGATGCTCATCGCGGCAGGAATGTTGACCTTTGAAATTAGCCTGACGCGGCTCTTCGCAGTTCAACAGTTTCACCACTTCGGATTTATCGTCGTAAGTCTTGCTGTACTGGGGATATCGGCTAGCGGATTGATCCTCTCTATCCAGAGGAAACATCCCCGTCTTTCTTATCTCGCTCTTGCTTATGCGATTACAGTTTTCATGGCATATCTGGTCATGAACTTCATTCCCTTCGATTCCTACAGCATCGCATGGGATCGACGACAGTATTTTTCATTATTTACATACTTTCTGGCTGCGGGGTTGCCATTCCTTTTTGCCGGATGGGTTGTGGGTGCTTGCCTGTCTGATGCGGGCACGAGCTCCTATCGCCCATATGCCGTGAATCTGTTCGGGGCGGCGTTCGGCTGCTTGCTTGCTGTCCTGGGGATAAATATTTGGGGAGTGGAGGGTGCCTTGGCCCTGTCCATATCCCTGGGCATTGTGGCAGCCGGGGTTTTCTCGTCGCGATCAGCCCAGCGAATAATCGCTGTGGCGATCGCTATTTTTATCCTGTGGTTGGGGATTCAAACCCCAATGGAATTAGAGCTTAGGCTCTCTTCCTACAAACCTCTCTCGATCGCCCGATTGAAACCAGACGCCGAGCTTACCCTAACCGATACGAGATTCGCCGCACGCCTCGATGTGATTGAGAGCTCGAGCACGCACATATTCCCGGGTCTCGGTCTCTTTACCGCGGGAACTATCCCAGATCAAGCGGCTGTTTTTATTGACGGGGAAGGACCACTACCCATAACCAACCTGAAGATTGAAGAGGCGCAAGATCTTCCAGTTATTCAACGTATGCCTTCATCGATCGCTTATCAATTACGACCGGGAGGGGATGCTCTCATCATTCAGGCAGATACCGGGCTCAATGCCATCATCGCACTTAGTTCAGGAGCATCCTCGGTAGCTATTGCGGTCGATGAACCCATTTTGTCCGATCTCATGCTCGGAGCTTATGCCATCTTCAGTCAGGATTTGTTTTTGCGACCCGAAGTGAAGGTGTTGAATCGCTCCAGTCGCAGTATTCTTGGCTCCGGAGAAGGATCCTATGATGTTATCGAGTATGCGCTCACCGACAATTATTTTCCCGTCACCTCTGGCGCCTTCAGCCTGACAGAAAACTACATCTTAACAGTTGACTCATTCAGGGGAGCCTTTCGGCAGCTCTCGGAAGATGGCCTGCTCGTCGTGACCCGATGGCTTGGAACACCTCCGAGCGAATCGGCAAGAGCATGGTCAACTTTGATTACAGCCTTGCGCGAAAGCGGCCTCGAGTCCCCTGAAGACCATCTCATCTCCTTCCGGGGAATGCGGACGGCGACCATGATCGCTTCCCGTACCGCCTTTACTCCTCATGATTTGCGTAAAGTGCGGGATTTTCTCCACGAGAACAGCTTCGATCCTGTGTTTTTACCAGATCTTAATCCAGAAGAACTCAACCAGAGCAATGTCTTACCCGACCCCGTCTATGCACGCATTTTCGATCAACTGCTCTTCAACCCCGAGCCAACCCTTGCGAACCATTTCTACAATCTCACCCCGCCAAGAGATAATCAACCTTACTTCTACCATTTTTTCCGTTGGAAGCAGCTCCCGGCTGTCTTAGACTCTCTTGGCCTGACCTGGCAGCCGTTCGGCGGCAGCGGCTACCTCATTCTATTTCTGCTTCTCGGCCTGATGGTTACCTTGGCCTCGCTGCTCATCATATTCCCCTATGCTGCATCTCGTCTTCGAAAAGATCGGAGCTCCCCCAACTTGACCACGCTGGTGTATTTTGGATGTCTAGGCGTAGGGTATCTGTTTGTGGAGATATTTCTCATCCAACGCCTGACTCTCTTTCTTGATCAACCTGCCATTGCTCTGGCGCTCGTGTTATTTTCCTTGCTGATGGCATCCGGTCTTGGCAGCCTGCTCTCACCCCATTTTTCTTTGCGCCTTGCAATAGCGGGTATCATTCTCGTCCTTCTCCTGTATGCCCTCGCAGTGCCCATGGTTATACAATCAGCTCTTTTCTTATCTCTCCCCACACGAATTGGAATCTCCATCCTTCTCATCATTCCGGCAGGCATACTTATGGGCATCCCGTTCCCCTCAGGCATGAAGCGATTGGAGTCGATCGTCCCTGGAATGATTCCCTGGGCTTGGGCGGTAAATGGCGCGCTTTCCGGGGTTAGCGGCGTTCTGGCAGCATTAGTGGCATTGGATCTTGGATTTACTGCGGTGCTGTTTGTCGGTGTCCTTGCATACTTCGGGGCGCTGCTCACAGCCGGAGGCATCGGGGTGAGACGCGGGGTAGCTCGACACAGCCATCTACAGCAAAGAAGTTAAACCACAACTCAAGGGGATGCTTCATCGCGAGTAAAGGGCACAAATCGAACGCCACCCAGGCTTGCAGATTGAAATTGGTCCTCCCCTACACGGGTGATTTTCCATAGTTCCTGGTATCCACCGACAGGGCCGACCGGGATGATGAGAGATCCACCAATTTCTAGCTGCTGCAGTAAAGCCTGCGGGACATGATCGGGCGCAGCCGTGACGATAATGGCATCAAAGGGCGCGTGTTCCTCCCAGCCCCAGTACCCATCTCCGTGCCGAACGAGGATATTCTCATAACCCAAAGATTCCAGCAGTGCCTCGGCGGATTCAGCCAGTGGTTGGATGATCTCAATGGTATAGACATCCGCGCCTAATTCTGCCAATACCGCAGCCTGGTACCCGGAGCCCGTACCAATTTCCAATACTTTCCCGCCTTCATGGATGTCAAGCTCTTGTGTCATGAGCGCAACGATGTAAGGCTGAGAGATGGTCTGACCATAGCCAATCGGTAGGGGATGATTTTCATAAGCCTGAGAGACGTAATCAGCAGGAACAAACTGATGCCTCGGCACTTTCCCCATTACATCGATGACTTCAGGGGATGTGATCCCATATCCGACAATACCGTCCTTGACCATCCGCTCACGATCCTCCCCATAGAGCGTGTCCCCAGAATCGGAAATGGGGGGCGTTGGCGCTGCATCTTCAAGGTTAAATTCTGATTGGCAGGCAGCAAAAAACGCGGAGAGCATGAGGAGACAAACGGAGAACAAAAGAGAGGATGATCGGATTTTCAAATCGACCTCCACTCATTATTGTAATGCGAAATGGGAATTAGAACGAGTATCTTTCTGGGTCACACACGAAATTGAGAAATTTGGGGGGTGTTCCATATGCTTTTTTACCGCACACAGCTCGGCTGAACGGATCAGCGCATCTTGATATTTCGCCGGGAAATCTGATGGAGTCTGGATTTCCAACTCTACTTGCTCCTCCCGACCATTCGAGGGTTCGCGATGTATTCTCTGTACGATTCTCACACCGTCCGTCGAAAGCCCTCGCTGCTTCAGAAAACCCAGTACATAAATCCCGGCGCATGTCCCAATGGAAGCGAGGAACAAAGCGAAAGGCGTGGGTGCGGTTCCGGTTCCCCCGCCCTGGGGTGGTTGATCCGTTTGGACCGTGTAGGGTCCAAAACTGGCATCCACCTGCGCGCCTCCGGGAAAAGTGATGAGCATATCCATGTTGGTTCTCCTCCTTGTTTGCGCAACTACATATTGGATGCCCGTATGCAAGATTAGTTACATTGATTCTGTTTGGTCGGTCTCCTCAGTC
>CBDVCG010000095.1:0-6757 GCA_965372425.1 uncultured Anaerolineales bacterium | reverse complement strand
TAGCTTCATAAGTGTCGGCTGTCCCTCAGATTGGAGATGTTGAAGCTGCCGCCAGGCAATCAGAGCGTAATAGGCGACGGTGATGACTCGGGTACGCGGATCCCGTTCAGGCTCACCGAACGAGTAGAGCTGCTCGAGGTAGACATCCTTCAATCCTGTTTCCTCCACCAGCAGACGGCTGGCGGCTTGGTCTAGTGACTCCACCATTTGAACAAAGCCACCCGGCAGCGCCCACGAATCCAGGAAAGGGTGATTCCGTCGCTTGATCAGCAAAGCCCACAGGTGACCATCGTATGCGGTTAGAGCCGCCACATCAACGGTGACGGAGGGGCGGGAGAAGTCTTCGGCGTGGTACTCCTCCAAGAAGGATTGCTCGTCGGGATTGCTGACTTCGTTTCTTTTGTTCATTTTGCACCTCTTTTACACTTATCTGTATATAGCATATATGTATATTGCATAAAAGTCAAGCGCAAAACCGATGATCTACAATTGGCTTATCTTTAATAAAAGTACGGGGATCCAGGACATCATAATATCTGAAGCCAGAACATCGGCAATCTCGAGACAGTTGACGCATAATGCGGTCACATGCTAAAATATTGTCATAAAGTATGACAGTATGACTTCATGGATAGGGAGGATAATATGCAAATTCCCGCCGCTAGAGTACAGGAGAAGGGACAGGTTACCATCCCAAAGGAGATCCGGGAGAAGCTTAATCTCAAGAAGGGGGATCTCGTTGCCTTTGTGGAGACAGAGGGCGGTGTGGTTATCAAGCCAGCCGAGCTCGTCGTCTCGGCTGCACTGGACGAGATTGGCGAAGCCCTCAAGGAGAAGGGAATCAACCTTGAAGAGCTGATGGAGAGGGGGCGAGAGATCCGTGCGAATCTTGTTGAGGAAGAATACGACCTCTCGGATCCTGATCGCGAATGACAAGAGTCTTTATTGATTCAAGCGTGTTCTTTTCGGCTGCCTATTCGTCTCGCGGTCACTCTCGAGATCTCATCCTAATGGCTCTCGGGGGAGAGGTTGATCTGGTGCTCAGCCGACTCGTGTTAGAGGAAACCAGAAGGGCCCTGACCGAGACCGCGCCCAGGAGTTTATCTTTCTTGGAATTCGTTCTGGAGAGTGTTCCTTATGAGATCGTCCGACCATCTAAGAGGCAAGTACTAAAGGCAGCAGAGTACACAGCGTTTAAAGACGCTCCCATAGCAGCAGCCGCAAAGATGGCGAAAGTCGAACTGCTCGTGACGCTTGACAGGAAACACCTCCTGGGCAGGCCCGACCTGGCACGGCACATTGGGGCAGACATTGTGACGCCCAGAGAGGTGATGGAGAGACTTGGGAGGACGACCGAAACCCTCCCCTCACAACCCGTTCAAATATCTCTCCATGGATGTATTGGATTTTCTATTATACGATGCTTCGGCTTCTCAGTAACCGAATTGAAACACCAATTTCCGTACATCTCCGACGTATTCTAATGAATAAATGCCGTGCAATCTTAAGTCATGTTTCACTTTTAAGCGTGGTGTCTTATTCAACTAGATCATCCCATCCATCGGTCAAAAAACGGGTAGATGCAAGCCAGGGATTTGACAAGTGGTGTTGAATTTATATATTATATATAATGAGTTCTTCAAATGTGATCGCTGTCCTGGAAAAGCCTTTTTACTCTTGGGATTTGTGGTCGATCAACCTGGATACAAGCATTGGATGCAACAGTTGATTAATGGCAGATTGCTGACGGTGCATAAATCAAAGTCTACTCTACAAATCTATACTCATCCTGGTTGCGTGCCATATATGAATGTACCATCCCTCTCATATGAAAGTTGTTCCTTTATAATGTCTACTTTGCCACCATCACTGACCAGGACTGTACTTCCGCCATGAAGGGACATAACTATCGTTCAAGTTGGATGCAACGGTTAGATCCAGGTTAGGACATAAAACGCAATAAATCATGATGTTTTCGATTGTTGTACGAAAGTTGAGGTAGTGAGCTGAAAGGCATATCGTGAACCCTGGCCGACATGAGAGAGCGTTCGAAATACGCACGCGAGGAACCAAGGTAAACAAATAAATATATCCGCTAAAGAGTCATATGTATTGAAAGAACCTCGGAGGAAAAAATGTCGCAAGGAAGGCAACAGACAGTAGTCAATGCTTGGAACGAATGGGATCCGCTGAAACATGTGATTGTTGGGAGGGCGGATGGAACCATGGTCCAGGCGCCGGAGATCGCCGTGCAGCGCGATTGGGCGGATCGTGGGTTCCCTCTGGGTGCATACGGTCCATACCCCGAGGAGATGACGGAGAAGGCCAACGAACAACTGGACAACTTTGCTGCAATTCTTGAAAGCCGGGGGGTTCGCGTCGATCGCCCAACGCCGCTCGATTTCAGCCAGACGGTCCAGACACCGGACTGGGTGCAAGAAACAATGTTCGGCTGCATGCCGCCGAGGGATTTACTTCTCACCGTTGGCAATGAGATCCTGGAAGCGACGATGTCTTACCGAAGCCGGTGGTATGAGTATCTCTGCTTCCGCCCATTGCTCGAACAGTATTTCAAAGAGGATCCGAACTTCCTCTTCTCGGCAGCGCCCAAACCGCGCTTGACGGAGGAAACCTATAAGAAAGACTGGTGGGAGAATTGGAATACGTTGAGTGACGAGGACAAGTGGAAGAAGGCCGAGGAATGCGACTGGATCCCAACCGAGAAGGAACCCTTGTTCGATGCTGCCGATGTCATACGCTGTGGAAAGGATCTATTCGTCCAAAAGTCTATGGTCACGAATGATGCCGGCATAGACTGGCTGCGTCGACACTATCCTGACCATCGAGTGCATAAAGTATGGTATCGAGAACATACGCCATGGCATATGGATACGACGATTGTCCCGCTGCGGCCTGGCCTTGTGCTCATCAATCCGGTGCGAACCCCGCTAGAGAAGGCGCAAAAGAAACTTTTCGAGAAAAACGATTGGGAAATAATTGAGGGTCCACCAACGTTACTCGAGAAGAAGCGCCCGATGACCTTCTGCAGCATTTGGCTCAACATCAACCTGCTTGTTCTCGATCCGAAGACCGTCTGCGTGGAAGCCAGCGAAACGCCTGTTATGGAACTATTGGACAAGCATGGCATGGAAGTCGTCCCGGTTCCTTTCTATGAGGTATCGCCCTTCGGGGGCGGGCTGCACTGCTCGACGGCAGATGTGTACCGGGAGGGGACCCTGGAGGATTATTTCCCCAATCAGGTAGATGGATTCTAATAGAGTAGTATTCAGTCTTGGAAGGTAATTTGAACAAAATGGAAGGTGTTTGCTTAATTCAACGGAAAAGGGCGTGATGAAGATTCAGCCTAAAACGTAGGAGCTCTTCCAGATTTTTGGCATCATGAACATTTTTCAGAAGCACAGAAATTGTATTTAATAGCGACGGAGATTCTCTTGCTCCCTATGGCACATTGGCTCAGGGCAAGATTAATCCGCGCAGCAACGGGCCATTCCCTCGTTTATTGGGACATTATGTGCGTGAGGAGAAGGCTCTCTCACTGCAGGAGGCGGTGAAGAAGATAACTTATGCCCCTGCGAATCGCCTCGGACTCATCGACCGGGGGGTGATCCGTGAAGGGACATGGGCTGACTTGGTCTTATTCGACACTTATACTGTGGCCGATAAAGAAACCTACACGGACCCTCGTCAGTACCCCGAAGGCATCTCTTGTGTTATCGCGAATGGCGTCGTGGTCATTGATCGAGGCCGACACACGGACAACTTACCCGGACACGTTCTATAAAACAGCGAATATAAAAACACCTTTCCCAAGAACTTTCGATTCACTACTTAACATAGATAAGATGCCGTTATCCAACGAACGATCATCTCATCAAGGAATCAGAAAACGCGTCAAAATACCATACTTGAGAGTTTGTAGTAAATAATTATGAGCAGGAAGGAGCTGGTGAAACGAGGATCTTATTTGTATTTCATCATTTAATAAAGAAAGATAGAGCGGACAAGCATATTCGTCTAATCTGAGCATTCGCAAAGGCACATGTGATCACTGATTTAATGGTATGTGGTGCCCGGTTTCTGCGTGATTAAAGTAGCCCGTAATAGTCATTTTATTGTTTCACATTGGTATATCCGATACGACATTTAGAATACCCCTCCAATATAATCGGGGATATGGACAGTCGCGGTTAACAGATGGATTACTACGATTCGTTTATCTCATGTCTGCTATCCACGCGACACAGCTCAATGGAGGAAAAAAATAATCCTATGAAGATAAATCTCCTCTATGGAAAATCTGGCAAAGTCATTGACCTTCCGAAGGACCGAACGACAGTTATTCAGGCGATTCCGTTTACCCCTATTCATGACAAGATTGCTGCTGTTCGAGAGGCGCTTAACTCACCCATTGGTAGCCCTCCTCTTGGCGAACTGGTCAACCATCGAGATACAGTTGCGATCGTCTTCAGTGACATCACTCGTCCAATGCCATACAACCACATCTTACCGCCCATGCTTGAAGCAATCAGACATGTGCCAGATAGCCAAATTGTTTTTATCAATGCCACTGGGACTCATCGCCCTAACACTCGCGATGAACTCGTCGAGATCTTGGGAGATTCAATCGTCAACCGCTTCGATATTCTGCAGCATGATTGTTATAACGAGACTGATCTCTTACATGTAGGCGTAACCTCCCGAGGCAACGCTATTTTTGTGAACCGGCAATACATGCAAAGATCGGTACGGATTCTTACTGGGTTCATCGAACCTCATCTTTTCGCAGGATTCAGCGGTGGACCAAAAGCCGTTCTCCCGGGCATTGCGGGCGCGCAGTCGATTTTCGCCAACCATTGCGTGGAGATGATTGGCCATCGCGGATCGGGATTTGCTAGAACAGAGGGGAATCCACTTTGGGAGGAGATGCTTGAGGCAGCTCTGATGACAAGACCGACGTTCTTGTTGAACATTGCCCAGACTGATGATCGACAAATCACAGGTGTTTTTGCTGGCGATCTAAGAAGGGCTCACGCGGAGGGTGTTGAGTTCGTAAGACGATCGTCGATAATTCCGGTTTCACATCTTTATGACATCGTCATCAGCACGGCTGGAGGTTACCCTCTTGATATTAATATGTACCAATCGGTGAAGGGAATGGCCGTAGCGAAGGAAATCGTCAAGGAGGGTGGGGCCGTAATCTTGGCGACCGAGTGCCGGGAGGGCTTACCCGAATATGGCGAATATGGCGAAATCGTAGGTTTGGCAGAAACCCCAGACGAATTGTTAAACAAGATACACGAACAAGGATTTATGATGCAGGACCAATGGGATGTTCAGATCCAAGCCCAGGTATGCAAGAGAGCAAAATTCTTTGTTTGCTCTGATGGACTAACCGATGTGGGAATCCGGAGAGCATGGGGATATCCATGCCGTGATATCGAGAGTACCGTAGGAAAGCTGCTCAATGATTTTGGCCCCGAGGCACGAATCGCCGTAGTGCCCTCCGGACCTTTGACGGTCCCATATCTTAGAGATATCGAGCAGGTGCGGCTCTAATATCACGGAGGAGGTGGCGCTCCCGTAATGAGCTACTCGGAAAATCTGCAAGGCCTTCTCGTGGAAAGATATGTTTACAATGTCGGGTGGCTGCCAGGCGATTTGGCTGAGTGAAGAAATTATATGGAACCAAGAATATCTGGAAGCTATCTGAGACGGGTGTGATGATATAAAATTTTACGAATACACTATTTAAGGAGGATAGTTACATGACGTCAAAATCCAATAAGGTGAACATCCCAGGACCCAAGGCGCGCGAATACCTTGAGCGCGACAGCAAAGTCATCTCTCCCTCATATACCCGAGTGTATCCATTTGTAATGGATCATGGTGAAGGATCCGAGGTATGGGATGTTGATGGCAACCGATACGTTGATTTTGCCGCAGGCATTGCCGTGACCTCAACAGGTCATTCCCATCCTAAAGTGACTAAAGCAATCAAAGATCAGGCAGCGAAGTTCCTTCATATTAGTGGAACCGATTTCTACTACCCTCAACAGATAGAGTTAGCAGAAAAACTGGCTGAAATTGCTCCAATGAGCGGCGCGAAGGGAGTTTTTTTCACCAATTCTGGTGCGGAGAGCGTCGAGGCTGCCCTCAAGTTGGCACTACATCAAACGGGGCGATCTCATTTCATTGCCTTTTACGGAGCCTTTCATGGTCGCACCATGGGGGCTCTCTCATTCACAGCAAGCAAGCCCGTACAACGAGAGGGCTTTTCGCCGTTTATGCCCGAAGTAACTCACGTCCCGTTTTCGAACCCATTCCGATGCCCCCACCATCGTGAGGAAGAGGAATGTCGGAAGCACTGCATCTGTGTAGATTACATAGAGGAAATGGTATTGGGTAAGAAGGTATCCCCTAGCCAAGTGGCTGCTGTCATTGTTGAACCCGTACAGGGCGAAGGTGGATATATATTCCCACAAGACAACTTTTTGCCCAGACTCAGGGAATTGTGCGATAAACACAGCATTTTGCTTATCGCCGATGAGATTCAGACAGGAATTGGACGAACCGGGAAGTGGTTTGGGATTGAGCACTGGGGCGTTGAACCCGATATTGTATGTTCTGCAAAAGGACTAGCGAGTGGAATGCCACTCGGTGCGATGATCGCGCGAAGTGAGGTAATGAAATGGGGGCCAGGATCACACGCAAGCACATTTGGTGGCAATCCACTCTC
>CBDVCG010000094.1:0-6780 GCA_965372425.1 uncultured Anaerolineales bacterium | reverse complement strand
TTTCGGTGTGTAATCACAGGCGGGATCAGTCTCAAGGTAATCCCCCGTCAAGCCGTAGGCCCGGCCGCGCTGGCCACCACAAACATCGCGATACTCGCAGATACCACATTTGCCCTTCAAGAGCTCAGGATCGCGCAGTTCCTTGAAAATGGGGTGGTGGCGATAGACCTCTACAATGTTTTCCTCGCGAACCATCCCCGCAGTGACAGGCAGAAAGCCGGAGGGCTGAATTTCACCGATATGCGAGATGAATAAGAAACCGTTGCCATCATTGACCCCTTTGCGTGGACGATGCAAACCGTCCGCATACTGGAATCCAGCGCCCTGGAATGTTACCGCCACACCCTCACCCGCTTCAGCCTTCTTGCGCTCAATCGCCACCCGCCTATACATCGGGGCAGCGGTTGCTTTAATATCGAATGGCGCCTTCTGGGAGAGATCGTAGAGCCAGTGAAAGGCACGCTCGTGATCCTGCGCGGAAATCATGTACTGTGCTTGCGCTCGACCGGTGGGCACCATGAAGAACACCGACCATTGGACTGCTCCTACTTCTTCGATGAATGGGACCATGTCTGGAAGTCGATCGATGTTGAAGCGGGTCACGGTCGTGTTAACCTGCACGCTCAATCCCACCTCCTTGGCGCGATGGAGTGTATCCATGGTCCGCTGCCACGATCCCTCCACCTGACGGAAATTATCATGGACTACCGGTGTAGCGGCGTCCAGGCTAAGCGCCAGGCGGCGGATTCCGGCCTCCTTCGCCTGTTTCAGGCGATCGAGGGTCGGCAGGGCGGTGGCAGTCGGGGTCAGTGAACATCGCAACCCGCTCTCGGTAGCGTAAGCAATGAGATCAAAGAGATCCCGGCGCATCATTGGGTCGCCACCGGTGAAGATCAAGATCGGGCTGCCAAACTCCTTCAGTTGATCGATCAGCTGGAAGCCCTCCTGCGTGCTCAATTCGAGCGGATCGCGCTGCGGGATGGCATCTGCCCGACAGTGAACACAGGCATAAGCACATGCACGCGTCACTTCCCAGGCGATGGTGAAGGGCGCCATATCGAAATCAGCTATAAGCATGCGCTCGTCATTCTTGTTTCGCTCTTTGGCTGCATGCACGGACAAGGCAGGATTGGTCATATACTTCACTCCAATAATTCTTTAAGACTCTAACCAGAGGCAAGCTTCTTTGGCATGGTAGGAGAGGATGAAATCTGCACCAGCGCGCTTCATAGCGGTCAGATTCTCCAGGACGATGGACCTCTCGTCGATCCAACCCCGTGCGGCCGCAGCTTTGACCATGGAGTACTCCCCGCTGACGTTATAAGCCGCCAGTGGGATCTGTGGATACGCCTGCCTTACTGCGTGGATCACATCCAGGTAGCTCAAGGCCGGCTTGACCATCAGAATATCGGCACCCTCGCTAACGTCCAGTGACGCTTCACGCAGAGCCTCGCGCAAATTAGCGGGGTCCATTTGATGCGACTTTCGGTCCCCAAAACTCGGTGGTGATTCAGCAGCATCGCGGAATGGCCCGTAGTAACTTGATGCATATTTGACCGCATAAGAGAGGATCGGGATGTGTTCGAAGTAGGCAGCATCCAGGCTTGCCCGGATGGCGGCGACCATGCCGTCAAGCATTCCGCTGGGTGCCACCATGTCTGCACCGACTTCCGCGTGGGAACGCGCCACCCTGGCGATCACATCAAGCGAAGGATCATTCAGAATGCTTCCCGTAGGCAAATGTGGGTGCGGTTGATCGGGACCCTGGTTGAGCAAGCCGCAATGGCCGTGATCTGTATATTCACACAGACACACGTCGGTTATGACGAGCATCTCAGGTACACTCGACTTGATTGTCTGGATGGCCTGTTGGACGATGCCGTTTGGGTCAAAATTCTCCATACCGACCGGATCTTTGGCTTTGGGAATGCCGAAAAGGATCACGGCCGGGATCCCCAGCTTTGCAATGGTCTCTACTTCGGAAGGCAGTAGATCTGGAGACCACTGATACACACCCGGCATTGAGGCAATCTCCTTCTTCAAGTTCTGTCCATGCCGGACGAAAAGCGGGTAGACAAGGTCTTCAGGGCGGAGGTGGTTTTCACGCACCAATGCACGCAGCTGCGGTTTTCTACGAAGTCGGCGCGGGCGGTATACCAGCCCACCTTGTTTTTCCGATACGTTCATATTGCCTCGACCTCTCGTTCGATATCAAACGCTTCCAGCGCATCGATGAGTCCCTCGACGGTGTACGTCTGGGGCATGATGTCCACGTGAAATCCGTGGTCCGATGTCGTCGCTGCCGTGATCGGTCCGATACAAGCGATCAGTGGATTTCCGGGCAACTTATCCGGGGCCATGCCCTGTTCGCCGAGCATGCGGACGAAATTCATCACGGTTGAAGGACTGGTGAAGATAACGACATCTACCCCGGTTTTGAGCGGTTCCCATTCTGTGGGCTTGATCTTTGCCGCCAGCGTTCGATAGACACTGACGTCTTCAGCCAACCCTCCAGCTTCCCGGATCGCATCAGCCAGAGTAGTCCGGGCGATGTCAGCCCGCAGTAACACGATACGTTTGCCCCGTACCTCCCCTAGCCCGGGAAGAATCGCCTCGGCAACATACTCATTCGGTACGAAATCTGGCTTGACGCCACATAGCTCGAGTGCTGCCGCTGTCTTGGGTCCGATAGCCGCTACTTGCATGCCTTCAAATGACGGACGCATGCCCAGGGCTTCAAACCGCTCCCACACGGCGGCCACGCCGTTGACGCTGGTCAACACCACCCAGTTGAAGGTGTGCACATGGCGGAGTACATGATCGATCTGGGTGAAATCCTCCAGCGGTGCGATCTCAATTACCGTAATACAGATCGGCTGGCCGCCCCTCTCTCGGATCATCTCCACCAGTGTTGCGGCCTGATGCCGTGGGCGCGTTATTACGACGCGCTTGCCATACAAGCTAGCCATGCAGCACCTCTCTCGCACCCTTTTCCAACGCTTCACCCGCAAGCTCAGCGCCGAGCAAGCCGGGCTCCAGCCCGGAACCCGTCACTCTGATCGTGCGTTTTCCATCCGGTGAAACGACAACAGCCTGCATGTAAATCTCACCCTGGCGAAGTTCTGCCAGGGCGCCGACAGGCAGGGAGCAGCCCCCACCGAGAGCTTCAAGGAAGCGTCTTTCAGCTTCGACCTCCGCCCGAGTCACGGGATCATCGAGGATAACCAGAAGCTCGAGCGTCTCCCGATCACCTTGGCGACACTGTACAGCCAACGCGCCCTGTCCGGGTGCAGGCATCATGGTCTCGTAGGGCAGTACCTGGGAGATATGCGCTTCCAATCCCAGGCGTACCAGGCCGGCTTGTGCCAGGACGATGGCATCGTATTGCCCGTCCTCCAGTTTCTTCAGCCGCGTCTGGACATTGCCCCTCAGTGATTTGATCACCAGGTCTGGTCGACTTGCCAGCAATTGCCCTTGTCGGCGTAGGCTAGAAGTACCTACGACCGCGCCATGCTGGAGAGCCTCCAGCATCTCCCCGTTCCGTGAAACCAGCACGTCGCGGGCGACTTCCCGCTCCGGAATTAGACCGATGACAATGCCAGCGGAATCTTCTATAGGCAGGTCCTTGAGCGAGTGCACAGCAACATCTATCCGGCCTTCCCCCAGGGCAAGTTCCAGCTCCTGAGTGAAGAGTCCTTTGCCGCCAATTTCAGGCAAGGGTAGCTCCAGAACCCGATCACCTTCGGTCTGAATTAAGATCTGCCCAGACTTCAACCCCGGCCATTGTGCCTCTAATGACCGCTGAATAAAACCCGTCTGCCAGCGGGCAAGCTCACTTGACCGGCTACCAAATCTCAACGGGGTCATGAATTCTTCTTATCATCTCGAGGATTGAAATCCAGTTTCCCCTTCAAGCCGAAGAGTTCCCTGATGGTCTCCACATATGGACCTGCATCACTGTTCTGCGAAACCTCATGCAAGTTCACGATCGGTTGGTGCAGGACTTTATTCACAATAGTGTGCGTCATAGCCCGGATGTGCTCCCCCTGTTCTTCCGAGATGTCACCCAGTCCACGCAGTGTCTTCTCAAGTTCAACCTGCCGGATCGACTCGGTATACTCGCGCAATTCCACGATCACCGGGACTACGGTAAGCGAGTCCAAGTACACTTTGAAGGCAGCGTACTCCTGAGCCAGGATCGCCTCGACGAGGGGAATCTCGCGTCGCCGCGACTCGAGCCCCTCATCGAGATCCTGATTGAGCGCATCGATATCAAAAAGGTGGACGTGGGGAAGTCGACCCACACCGGGTTCAACATCGCGTGGCACTGCAATGTCAATAATCACCAGAGGTTGTTGTGGGCGAGAGAGCATCACATTTGAGATCATATCTGTGTTGACCAGAAAATGAGGTGCGCTTGAAGATGTGATGAGTACACTCGTCCCAAGCAGCACTTCGCTCAGCGCTTCGAATGTGCTGGCTTCCCCTTGCCAGCGGTCGGCCAGCTTGCAGGCGCTTGCCAGGCTCCGACTGACGACGTGAATGCGACGAGCGCCGCGCTTGCGTAGGGCGCTAACGGCGAGATCGGCTATCTCACCCGCACCTAAGAGAGTTATGCGAATGTCATCCAAATCCGGGAAGTGGCGGGTGACTAATCGTGCCGCGACGGCTGGAATCGAGGTGGCTTGCCTGCCGATCTGCGTTTCCGTACGCACACGTTTCCCGGCATGGATGCTGATCTGGAAAAGGCGGGAAAGGATCTTGCCAGCTGTCCCGGCGCTCAAGGCCTTTTCATAGGCATCCGACACTTGCCCCAGGATCTGGGGCTCACCCAGTACCATCGAATCAAGCCCCGCGCTCACTCTGAGCAAGTGGCTGGCGACTTGCAGACCGGTGAGGGAATACATGGAATGTTCTGCTTCATCCCGCCTTAAGTCGCTGTTCTGAAGGATCCATTGTTCCAGCATCTCGAAAGCCGGATCTTGGGAAATGGCGTAAATTTCCACGCGATTGCAGGTGGACAGGACTACAATTTCACTTAGCGGAGTCCCTCCAGGGAGCGACGGGGTCTGCTCGAGCAAACGACGCTCGATATGGCTGAGCTTCTCACGCAGACCCACCTCGGCAGTTTTATGGCTCAATCCTATGCATTGGATCTTCATCGGCATTCTCTATACCTCATCCCCGGAATTTTCAGCCAGCAGGCTTCCCACGGATTGTTCAACTTGAAGATGTGGACGGATGATATCGGCTAACAATTCAACATTTTCCTGGCAGGTATTTAACGCCGGGATGTAGTGGAAATCTTCCCCGCCAGAACCCTGGTAGAGCTCACGCGCTTCGATCGCGATCTCGTGCAGAGTTTCCAGGCAGTCGATGGCGAAGCCAGGGCAGATCACGTCCACACGACCCTCGCTATCCTGGCCCCACTGCGCTAAGATCGTCTCGGAGTAGGGTTGAGTCCACGGCTGAGGCCCGAAGCGAGATTGAAAGGAGGACTCAATCCACACTTCCTGCTCATCCAGCTGCTCAACAATCCGCTCTGTGGTTTCCTGACAGTACGCAGGGTAGGGATCGCCCGCGGCGACGTAGCTCTGGGGGATACCATGATAGGAGATGAGCAGGCGGTCGGGTTTCCCATAAACCTGCCAGTGCGCCTCGATACTCTGCGTGATGGCGTGGATGTACAGTGGCTGCAGATGATACCCACGCACCGCTTCCACTTCCGGCATCCACCGCCAACTCCGCAACTCATCGAAGACGACATCGTAGGCCGAGGCGACGGTTACATGTGAGTATTGGGGAAAGAGCGGCAGGATGATCAAGCGTTGCGCACCCCGATCACGCAGCACTCGCAAGCCATCCCTGATCGATGGATGGCCATAGCGCATACCAACCACGACCCCGGCTTGTATCCCATACTCTCTCTGCAGCTTGCGCTCCAAACCATCGGCAAGCGCGAGGCTGTCTCTAAGCTGAGGTGAACCGCCCTCCATCCAGATTTCCTTATACCTAGAAGCCACCTGCTCAGGACGAACACGCAGGATGATCAAGTGAAGCAGAGGCAGCCAGAGCCAGCGCGGCCAGCGGATCACCCGGCGATCCGAGAGGAATTCTCGAAGGTATTTGCGGATTTCACCGGGCTCAGGAGTCGCCGGTGTTCCGATGTTAACAATCAGAATGCCTGTAGGTAAGGGATGGGGCTGGATGCTTTTGTTATCGGTGGCGGGGACGAAGGCCATGAGAAATCATTCTCGTGTTAGATTTCTCCAAGTTTAGAACCAATCCACCGGTCTGTTAAGTTAAGTATGGTGAGTTTTTTGTTAATGCCTGATGAGAGATTCAAGCACAATTCTATTCGCTCCCAGCCTTCCGTTGAGAGTCAATACCAACCAGATATGATAGGGATCGGGTAATCTTCGAGAGGCCTGACTAAGAAAGGCAATCTGTCTTCGGAATATCATTTCAAGATGAGTATGGACATCGACAGAGCAGTCATCCATAGAAGGGCCGGTGCCTAGAAAGACCACTGTAGTCTCGACGATGCAATCTATGACGACAGGACCTCAGTTGTTCAACCTGATTGGTGAGCAATGTGAAAACGCTAAACGGGAAAGCATGTTGCCTTGGAGAGTATGGCCAAGGTGGTTATTTTCGGATTCGCCTGTCCAGAGCGAAGCGTGGGAAACCGAGGATCTTCAGGTTACACCGTGGGGGCTGTCCCAAAAGGGCTGCCCCTTTAAGAGTGGGCTGAATAGGACTCGAACCTGCGACTTCTTC
>CBDVCG010000093.1:0-6783 GCA_965372425.1 uncultured Anaerolineales bacterium | reverse complement strand
TCCTTGTTCATATTGTCTTCTGGGAAGGGCTCATGGTAAGTTGGTTGGAAGAGGTTCATAAGGGCTTGGAACCCCAGATGCTCCCCCCTGGAAAAACATGGGACGATCTGGACGAGATCAATCAAGATGCCTTCTTAGAGAACCAGGATCGCGACCTCGATGAGGTTCTGGAAGCCTATCAT
Source organism: uncultured Anaerolineales bacterium (assembly GCA_965372425.1). Taxonomy (GTDB): domain Bacteria; phylum Chloroflexota; class Anaerolineae; order Anaerolineales; family E44-bin32; genus E44-bin32. Next base: position 6,601 of record CBDVCG010000093.1, on the reverse strand, counting down.
TCCCATTATCCCCTCGCGTTGGCGTCGGTTAAAAACGTCCCACAAAATGCCCTCATGGATCCCGGGATGTACCCATGGAGGCGGGGAACTCCGTTATGGGAGATGGTGGCGGCAAATACCTCCTGGCATTATAAGGAGCATCGTGAAACTATTACGAAGTGGATTAAGGGACGCTAGCGCCAGGTTCGGCATCGACCCCGGACCAAGAAACGAGAGTTGCTGAGCTGTCCATCCCAGGATTATGAATGGGAAGAGAGCTTCACAGATACTTTCCTGTGAACCCTCTCGAAAACACTTACCTGGAGATCGTCACCCGGACCGAAAAGCACTGCGTTTCAGAGGCACGTCTCGCGCCGATATTTCCTGAGCTGCACGGTTGCTACAGGTCCCAATTTTTATACATTTAACCGTGGTTTAAAATACCTAATGGAGCAAATAATGAGCCAAAAAACCGTGTCGGAATCACTGCCGCACTGGAACCTGGATACTATCTATCCCGGTCTGGAATCGCAAGAATTCAAAACGGGTATCAAGGATCTTCAGACCAAGTTAGATGAGATGAACAATTACCTCGATGAGAAGAAAGTGCACCTGGAAGGCGCCAGAGCCTCCACATCATCGGAAATCCCCGATGTCATCGTGGGTTATATCGAACGTATGAATGCGATCAGTGCCTTATACAGTACGCTGACCTCCTTCGTGTATGGTTTCGTGTCAACTGATTCTTACAATAGCATGGCTAAGAAAACGCTTTCAGAACTTGAGATGCAGAGTGTCACTATCGATCAGCAAACGGTGCGGTTCGATGGCTGGCTCGGTGCAGCCGTAAAAGACGAGGACGAGCTTAAGGGCATCGTGGAGAAGGAAACGATTGCAAAAGAGCATGAGTTCTACATTAAAGAGGTCTATGGCCAAAGCCGGTTTCTGATGAGCGATAAAGAGGAGGCGCTCGCTGCCGAACTTTCATTGAGCGGTGGGAACGCCTGGCAGAAACTTCATGGCACAGTCACATCTCAGCTCAAAGCTTCATTTGGGCAAGATGGTGAGGAGGAAGAAATTCCGGTCACAACTTTGCAAAATATTCGAAGGACGGATCCAGATGAGAATATCCGCCGAAGGGCTTTCGATGTCGAGATCGCCTCCTGGGAATCTGTTCGGGAGCCTCTGGCTGCTTGTTTGAATGGCGTAAAGGGTTCAAGCATCACACTGAACAAGAAACGTGGTCGAGAAGACTCACTCCATCGAGCACTGGACCAGGCTCGAATTGATCGAGCGACTCTGGAGACGATGATGGAGGTGATGAAGGGCTCATTCCCCTTGTTTCGTAGATATTTCAAAGGCAAGGCGAAGAAGTTAAATAAGGAGTCTCTAGCCTGGTGGGATATCTTTGCCCCTCTTGGAGAGAGCGATCGCCGTTTCACGTATGACGAGACGGAAGATTTCATCGTTGTCCAATTTAAATCCTATTCTGATCGCTTGGCGATCTTTGCCGAGCGTGTTTTTAACGAGAGATGGATCGACGCTGAACCACGTGACGGCAAACGGGGTGGGGGTTTTTGTATGGACGTTCCGGGAGTCGAGGAGTCTCGCATCCTGGTCAACTATGATGGCTCGCTCGATCAGCTCTTTACCATCGCGCACGAACTTGGTCATGCATTTCATAATGAGTGCCATGTGGGTAAAACGATGCTGCAGCGTCTCACACCGATGACTCTTGCTGAAACTGCGTCAAATTTTTGTGAGACGATCGTGAGCGATGCTGCGCTCGCAAGCGCCTCCAATGAAGCTGAGGAGCTGACGATCCTCGAGAACTTCCTCATCGGAGCATCACAGGTCATCGTAGATATTTACTCCAGGTTCCTCTTTGAGAAAGAAGTATTCGAACGACGTGAAAAGGCAGAACTTTCAGCGGATGATTTTTGTGAGATTATGACACGCTGCCAGATCGAAACCTATGGGGATGGTCTTGATGCAGGAGCGCTCCATCCCTATATGTGGGCGTGGAAGCCTCACTACTACAGTCCCGAATTGGCATACTACAATTTTCCGTATGCATTTGGATTAATGTTTGGACTAGGACTATATGCAGTATACAAGGAGCGTGGCGCTGCTTTTATCGATGATTATGAAGCACTTCTGCGGTCTACAGGAGAGGGAACAGCCGAGCAACTTGCACTTAGATTTGATATTGACCTGAGAAAACCGGACTTCTGGGAGAACAGCCTGAGCCTGGTCGAGGCTCGAATTGACCGATATCTCGAGCTCGATGTCATACACTCTTGATCATGGTTGATGGGAATGTCGCAAGTACGCGGAACCGTCAAGATGGGAAGCCATGATGCGGAGTTGTGGAGAAGTTGCGCCATTAAGCCGACTTCCTCTGAGGGAGAATTGGCATCGTGAAAGGACGGGAAACCGGAACCGTCAGGCAGCACAATGCCACAACAGAATACGGATCTATCACCACAGAGTACGGTGAACGCGCATTTGTCCATTACAATGCTTTTCAAGGGACTGGGTACCGGATCTTAGATGAAGGTCAGAGCGTCTCGTTATCGATCGTTCAGGGTGATCGGGGAGAACGAACGGCGAATGTCGAGACCGTCGTTTGAGATTTCCACCGAGCAGATTTCAAGTTTCATGAATCAACTAGTGTCCAGAAGGAGAGTCGTTGATGGCGATTCCTGCGCGAGAGGATGGACGTTCGAGGTCGAGCATCCGTCCCGTCTCGTTTGAACTCAATTATACGGAGTATGCTGAAGGCTCTGTTCTCATCTCACTGGGTAAAACGCGGGTACTGTGCAATGCATCCATCCTGAACTCTGTTCCACAATGGATGCGGGCACAGGGCAAGACGGGTGGGTGGATAACTGCAGAATACGCGATGCTGCCCCGAGCCACACATCAACGCACACCCCGCGAAACGCTAAGACCCAAAGCGCGCAGCCAGGAGATTCGACGCCTAATCGGTCGGAGTTTACGCGCTGCAGTCGATCTGGAACGGTTGGGGGAGTTCACTTGCATCGTTGATTGTGATGTCATTCAGGCGGATGGAGGAACCAGGACAGCGGCGATAACAGGAGGTTTTGCAGCCTTGTCCCTCGCGCTTATGCGCCAGGTTGAGGAAAGTGGATTAGATCCTGAAGTCCTCAAGACAAATATCGCCGCCATAAGTGTGGGCATGCTCGCTGGCAATCCAGTTGTCGACTTGAATTATGCCGAGGATTCAATCGCGGACGTGGATTTAAACGTTGTCATGAACAGCGAGGGGAAGCTTGTCGAATTGCAAGGAAGCGCAGAAGGAAAGGCCTATTCTCGTGATGAGCTCACGAAAATGTTGGACCTTGCCGAAAGTGCTATCTTGGAATTGATCGCGATCCAGAACGAAAACCTCAGTAAATATCTCCATTCCTGATCATAGCATCCTTCATGGAATCCCTGCTTGGACCGCCAGTCGAGGAATGCATAAGACGTCAACAATCGCATCACCAGGCGTTCGAGATGAAGGCAAGGCCGAAGTAAATCATCAACCCCCCAGTGCACAAAATGAGGACTCTATATCCACGTTCAGAGATCCACCTTTTCCCTTTGCTGGATGCCAGACCAAGGGACGTGTCCCAGAAGAAATCGGCGCTGATATGGCCCAGATAGAATGCGGCAACGGCGGCAACGCTCATAGCCTGTGCCTGGATGAGGTAGCCAGCCGCTACGGTCACCCACCACGTGTACCAGTAAGGATTGGCTAATGTGGTCATCACACCTAGGGTTATCAGCGATCGTCCGGATCGGTTCTTTGAATGAAACTCGCTGGTGGGAAGCCTCATCAAACCCTTCGAGGCGGCATAGATATATCTGGCGCCTAACCCCAGCAGTACGATGCCCCCGGCGATGGAAAGGACGAGGGCAACCGTCGGATTCCCCATGATGGAGGCCAGCCCGAATCCAATGAGGATGACCATGATGAGTTCGAGGAATGTATGACCACTGGCGACAAGAGGACCTACGCGCCAACCACTTCTCGGCGCCTCGGTGATGATCGCGGCAGAAACAGGACCTGGAGATATCACCGCGCCGAAAGAGATGATAAATGAGAATATAAAAATTGAGGTCAGGCCGTCTGTCGGCAGCATGGATAACCCAGATTGAAGGAAGGTCAATTTTATCGGTGAAGTGTTTTTGGGGGAATAGGGACTCAGGGTTTCACAAAGCGGCTGAGATCGGGGAAGATGAGGCCTTCGTTTGTCCCTTTTTGCAAGGTCACGCGATTCGCAGCTTCGAAATTCCTATGAACCTCTCGTAAAGCTCGGACCTGCCAGGCTGGTGGATCCTGTGAAAATATCGCCAGGCTTACGGTGAATATACCGGGTATGAGGAGCAGGGTCTCGCCATCATCTGTTTTTGTCGCATACATGCGACCATCTGGTGTGTTTCCCTCAGTCGCACCAAATGTACCCAGAAGAGCCATTGCATCCTCGGCAGTTTCAGGCATCTCTCCGTGAAGGTATATCCTCCCCCGCGATTTAATATCGTACAAGCCAATTGCATGGCAGGCAGCTTCGTTGAGCTGCATGAGGAAGCGAGTTTTTCCTTCTTCCAGGACGACTTGCCATCGATCGCTGTCAGGAAACTTCTCTCGCAGCCTGAGCGCGACATCCCGTTGTTCCATATAGTGGCGATATATAGCTCGATACTGGGAGGCGTTAATCCTTCCCTGTTGAAAATCACCTTCCAGACGGACAATCTTCTGATTAAGGAGTTCGAGACGCTCTCGAAGTTCAGGGTCCTGGATACTGTCAAGATCGAGTTCTTCGTATTCGGGTTCTGCCAGTCGGGTCTCGACGACAGCTGCGTCAGCGGAGGGTGGAGGCGGCGCACTGTGAGGCTTAAGATCTTCGAGGAAGGGTGATGCTTGAAGCCCACCCAATTCATCGATCCTTCGCTCTTTCTCACGCAGGAGCTCTCGTACCGCGCGAAGCTGACCTGCGCTGACCTGTCCATCGCAGAACGCTACGGCTGCTGATAGGAGGCGTTCTTGAGCTCGTTCAAGCGCCTCTAGTGCAGATAAGTATTCAGAATCCGTATTCACCGCCGGATCCGGATTACTCTGCTGAGAAGGCGTATCAGCCTCCCTCTGCCGCGTGCGAGTCTCGGCGGCGGCATTCAACTCGGTTCCCATTTTAGTTGCCTCATAATAACACGCAGACTTATGGAGTGTTTAGAGGACGGATGTACCACTTAAATAAGTGTTGCATTTCTTATGCCAGTGACCGAGCCCTTCAAACCAGCGGGATTGGGGTATACTGATTCACGTTATTTTCATCGTGAATTTGATTACAATTGTGCCTGGTTGGACGACTATCGGGAGAAATTATGCCGCAGCGAGTTTGGAAGGTCATGTTATCGCCTGTGATAGCTATCATTTTGCTGGGCTGTAGTATGGGTGGGAGCGCGTCAGAACCTACTCGGTCGAGTGAAGACGTACTCGAGACTGCCAAGGCGGTCGCTGAGATCACACGACATGCCACCTTTCAGACCCCTCCACCGACACCAGTAACGCCTTCTCCGACTATTCCCCCCTTTACCGAAACACCGGCGCCAACCGACACACCTTTATCAGCGACCCCAATGGTGACTTCAAATTACAACGCGTACGTTCGCGTAAGCCCCAGCGAGGATCAGGCGCACTTGGGCTTCTTCCTCCAGGATCAGGTTGCTGTCGTCGTAGGGAAGTTTGAGAATTCTATTTCCGGGACCTGGTGGCTTATCCGGCGAGTAGATGTAGGCAAAGATGGCTGGGTTTGGGGCGGGGCGGTGACATTCGTTGGAGATGAATCGGTTGTCCCGCTTATCGAAAGCATGCCGTGAACGAACCTAGTGCGCTTCATCCTTGTCTTGTGATATTATTTTCGAGCGAAGAATCCTGCGGCAAGCTACAGGGTATACTGCCTTTTACCATAAACATCATTGATCTTCAAAGGCGTTGAGCAAGAATGTCAGATCTCGTTCAAATTGAATTCCTAATCCTTGGATTGCTCCTGATTGTCTCATTCGTCGGCATCCTGGTCCGCCGTTTTCGTATCCCCTATACTGCTGCACTCGTTATAGTTGGCATCATCCTTTCTTTTCAATCTAGTCAAGAAATAGAGTTAACCTCAGATTTAATTCTCTTTCTATTCCTCCCTCCGCTTCTATTCGAAGCTGCGATCCACATCGATCTGCGTCAGCTTAGAGAAGACTTCTCCACGATCAGCATTCTCGCGATCTTCGGTGTGCTCCTTTCCATGCTCGTCGTGGGTGGAATTGTCGCCGTAACGACGAATATTCCCATCGAAATAGCCCTCGTATTTGGCGCCCTCATTGCCGCCACGGATCCAGTCTCCGTGGTGGCGATTTTTCGTAAACTTGGCGCCCCAAAACGACTTGAGATCCTTCTCGAGAGTGAGAGTCTTTTCAACGATGGCACGGCGGTCGTGCTCTACGGTCTTGCCTTAGAAGCGTTGGTTCTCGGCAAATACAATATTGTCGATGGAATCCTCGAATTCATCATCGTCAGCGGGGGGGGACTCGTCATTGGATTGGGTTTGGGGTGGGTGGTGAGTCG
>CBDVCG010000092.1:0-6875 GCA_965372425.1 uncultured Anaerolineales bacterium | reverse complement strand
GAACACTCGCTGATGGCACGCTTCCCCCTGAAGGCAGTCCTTATTGGATCGCACTAAAGCAATTCGAGGATGCAGCCCAAGTCCTCGAACTGGATGAGGGGATGTCTAACTTCTTGAGGCAGACCAAACGCGAACTCAGAGTCAACTTCCCGGTCACAATGGACGACGGGTCGATACGAATGTTCTCGGGTTTACGAGTCCACCACAACACTGTACGTGGTCCCACGAAGGGTGGCATTCGCTATCACCCGCAAGTGGATATGAACGAGATCCGGGCTTTGGCCATGTGGATGACCTGGAAATGTGGTGTGGTCAACATTCCTTTCGGCGGCGCCAAAGGGGGTGTCATCGTCGAACCCAAGGATCTGTCAGAGGCTGAGCTTCGTAAACTCACCCGTAGATACGCTACCGAGATCTCGGTCGTCATGAGCCCAGAGGGAGATATCCCTGCCCCGGATGTGAATACCAATCAACTAACCATGGCCTGGATCATGGATACTTACTCCATGCATAAAGGATACTCGGTGAATTCTGTGGTCACCGGGAAACCGGTAGAAATCGGGGGCAGTCTCGGACGGCTCGAAGCGACCGGGCGGGGGGTGATGCTCACTACTCGTGAAGCCCTAAAGAGCCTGGGAAAAACATACGAAGATGTCACTGTCGCAGTCCAGGGATTTGGCAATGTGGGGTCGATCGCTGCGGAGTTAATGTCGGAGGAAGGTGCCACGATCGTGGCGGTCTCTGATGCGTCCGGTGGTATCGCAAACTCAAAAGGTTTGGACATCTCAGCACTTAAGAAATTTGTGAGTGAACATTCCTTTGTCTCAGGATTCTCAGGTGGAGATGCAATAACGAATGAAGAACTGCTGACATTCGATTGCGATGTCCTCTCCCTTTGTGCTCTTGAAAACCAAATCACTGCGGAGAACGCGGATGCTATCCAGGCTCGGATTATCGCTGAAGGAGCCAATGGTCCGACAACTCCAGAAGCAGACCAAATCCTGGAAGGCAAAGGCGCATTCATCATCCCGGATGTACTATGCAACGCTGGCGGAGTGACCGTCTCCTACTTCGAGTGGGTCCAGGGTCTCCAATCGTTCTTCTGGAATGTCGACGAGATTAATGAGCGCATGGAGCGTATCATGACGGCGGCTTTCACGGAAGTCATGGCAGTAGCAGAGAATTCGAAGGTAGGAAGAAGAGTTGCTGCTCAATGCGTAGGAATCGCACGGGTTGCGAAGGCAGCCGAAATGAGAGGGATCTATCCCTGATCTCATCTTAATATTAACCCCTCGCTTTCCCTTGGTTATTTAGGATTCAAGGGTTTCCACACATCTCTTTCTTCACCTGTAAGGCCTGTTTTATTCTTCGTGTGATATAAACATCTCCTCCCAATTTATTAACACTTGATAATGAAATATATATTTTTAGTAGTTATAGTAGGGGATGTGGATATGTGGATGACTGGCTACTCATAGGCCCGATACCCTTGTATATGGGGGGAGACTTGAAGTAGATACCTAGATACAGGGGGGAGATGTTTTTACTTTCTAAACATACGATCGGGGGGTCATATGTGGATCACAAAGAGGAACGAGGGCTCCACCTGTTCGAACGAGTGGGAGTTGTGCATAAACACCTACTTATGAACGATATCCACAGGGGAAGCGGGGATAAGAATCAAGAAGAAAGGGTATTTTTCCACACGGAGGGGGACTTTTCCACAGATTTAATGCAGTTATCCACAGGATGGCCGCGGAAAGAATGAGGTTGGGGAAGACAATGGATGGAAGGGAAGAGGAAGCCCGGAATGCGGGGAGTAGAGAGTACTTGGGAAGATGGAGCGATGAGATCCGGAAGATATGGGATTCGCTGGGAGAAGGAACTCGATCCGACCTGTTAAATACATTGAACATAATCCCAAGCAACCAGAAGGGCTGGCATTCTCTGATAGATCAGTCGATCGAACATATGCATTTTGCAACGGGCAGGAAACAGTACGTTGCTATTGTGGGCCCTGCGAATGTGGGGAAATCTACCCTTTACAATCAGTTTGTCCGCTCGTCACTGGACAAATCTGAGGTCAGCGCCATCCCAGGAACAACAAAGGAGACGAAAGAGTCGGACGCGGGATTGTTCGATATCGTCGACACGCCAGGGATGGACGCCGTCGGAGCTGTCGGGTTGGAAGAGAAGGAAAAAGCCCTTATAGCCGCCAAAACCGCAGATGTGATCGTTCTTCTTTTTGACGCGGCCCAAGGCATTCGTAAAGCGGAGAAAGAACTATTCGATGAAATCATGGCCCTGGACCGCCCTACCGTTGTGGGCCTTAATAAGATTGACCTCGTACGCAAGGAAAAGGGAGAAATTTTAGGAAAGGCAGCTGCGGGACTTGGTGTTCATGTCGAGCAGATCATCCCTCTGAGTGCGAAGGAAGGTACCGGCGTAGATCGTGTTCTAATAGCCGTAGCGAAGAAAGAGCCCGAGATTGTTGCCGCCCTCGGTGCGGCACTTCCTGAGTACCGCTGGTCTCTTTCCCAATTGACCATCGGGAGAGCGTCGTCAACAGCTGCAGCGATTGCGATCGCCCCTCTGCCTTTCATCAGCTTCATTCCGTTACTTGGAATTCAAACAGCCTTAATCATCAGCATCGCGCGAATACATGACTTTAAGATAACCGCAGCCAGGGCAAAGGAGCTGATCGCTGTTTTTGGGATTGGAATGATGGCACGAACGCTGTTTTATGAGCTTATTAAATTGGGAGGTCCGCCTGCATGGGCGGTATCTGCAGCTGTGGCTGCAGGGACTACTGTGGCCATCGGCTATGGGGCCTCAGTTTGGTTTGAGCGTGGAGCGAGGATATCCGCCCGGTCGATGCGCAACGTGTCAAAGGCCGTAAGCGCAACGGTACTGGAAAGATTGAGGGGATTGGGTCGAAGGCGCCCCGGGGAGGCGACGCTCCGCGAACGTGTTTATGACGCGATCGAGGAGATGGACGAATTAGATTTGGACGAGGCGTAAAATTGGCCTGCGGAGACGCTCTTTACCCCGGAGAGCAGAAAGCCTTTCTCTTTTTGGTCCTGCCCGAACAAAGGGGATCCTGACAACCCGGTCTCGCTCCAGCTAGTGAAAATGGATGTGTCTGGTTACTCTAATAACCAGAAGCAAGCCCCCTTCTAAATCACTCTCTCTTCCTGTTACTTGAGTGGGGTTTGCGCGCACTCCTCCTTGCGCCGAACGGGTTCCACAACCGATCAATCCGCCGATCGACAAATGATCAAGCAATGTGGAGTCGGGAAGTTCTGATTTCCGGCGCAAGCAAAGCTTGCACATTTCGCCTGCATAATTCGCGCGAAGCTTATATCAAAAAAGGGCTATCCAAGAGTCCTCTTCAGACATTCCCATCGTGAGGAAGTATTTCTTATCAGGATTTTAACGGCTCGAAGCGTGCCTGGAAGAAGCGCAGCTGTTTTGGTTCGTAAACCATCTTCAATCCCCGTGTTGCCTCGCGCACATCGAAGACACCCTGTATGGCCTCGGCGACGACGTCCATATGGGCCTGTGTATACACACGGCGTGGAATGGCAAGGCGTGTGAGCTCAAGAGCAGGGTAGCGATGGGCACCGCTTTCCGCATCTCGACCAGCGCTCACGATCCCTCGTTCCATGCCGCGAATTCCCGAGTCGAGGTAGAGACCGGCGGTCAATACCTGCGCAGGGAACTGATCCTGGGGGATTTGCGGGTAGAAAACTTTCGCATCCAGAAAGATGGCATGACCGCCGACCGGTCGCACGATGGGGATCCCCCAATCGATGAGCAATTGGCCGAGATACCGCACCTGTTCCACGCGCGCTCGCACGTGGTCATCGGCCACAGATTCTTTGATCCCGATGGCAAGCGCTTCCATATCGCGCCCGGCCATGCCGCCGTAGGTATGAAGCCCTTCATAGATCACAACCAAGTTTCGAAGTGAGTCAAACAGCTCGGGGTCATTTACCGCCAACCATCCACCGATGTTAACAAGGTTGTCCTTTTTTGCGCTCATCCAGGCGCCATCTGTGTAACTGCAGAATTCCTTCAAGATTTCTGCGATGGTCTTCTCAGCGAAACCATCCTCGCGTTCTTGTATGAAGAACGAGTTTTCAACCATGCGGGTGGCATCGAGAAAGATGGGGACATCATGTTGGCTGCATAATTCACGAAGCGCCTTCACGTTCGCCATGCTCACCGGTTGCCCGCCAGCCATGTTGACCGTACCCGCGAGGCTGACGTAGGGGACCTTCTCCCGCTTGATCAGATCTTCGAGCTTTTCAAGATCAACATCCCCCTTGAATGGGTGCAAGCTGGAGGGGTCATGGGCTTCATCAATGATGACATCAACAAAGGTTCCGCCTGCGAGTTCCTGGTGAAGACGCGTTGTAGTGAAGTACATGTTTCCAGGGATAGTATCCCCTGCCTGAATGAGGGTTTGACTCAGCAGGTGTTCTGCTCCTCGCCCTTGATGTGTGGGGACCATGTGCAAATACCCATAGTGACTCCTCACCGCTTCTTCGAGGTGATAGAAATTCCTGCTTCCAGCGTAAGCCTCATCGCCCATCATGATGCCGGCCCATTGGCGATCACTCATCGCACTCGTGCCGCTGTCGGTGAGCAAATCAATGTAGACATCCTCGGAGCGCAGCAGGAAGGTGTTGTAGCCAGCGTCCTCTATAGCCGCCTCGCGCTCTTCGCGCGTAGTCATCCGGATCGGCTCGACCATCTTGATCTTCCAGGGCTCTGCCCAGGATCGTCGGCCGAACTGCTGACCCATGGTCTTGAATTTTGAGTTTGTCATTTTGCTCCTCAATGTTAGATTGAGCACCACCCCAACCGATGCTTTAGTGTCATATACACATTCATTATAGATGGTTCCCCGAGATTTCTACCAGCTGGGTTTACGATTTTGCGGCAGCGCTCGTCTTGCGTGTGGAAGGATCTAAATCGAGGACCGTGTTGGTGATATCAACAAATCAACAAGCTCATCGGTCGAAAGCAGGATGTGATTTGCACCGGATCGAACTAATTCCTCCTGCTCGCCGAAGCCGCAGAGAACGCCCACAGTCTGTGCCCCTGCAGCCTTTCCGGCCAGAATATCTACGGTCGTGTCCCCTACCACGAGACAAGCCTCAACCGGGACAGCCATCTGCAGCGCGGCAAAACGGATTGGTGCAGGATGAGGTTTCGTCCGGCGACACGTTCCTGCTGCAACGACAGATTGGAAGAATGCGCGCAGCTCAAGATGTGACAGAATCTCGTCTGCGCTGAATTTTTCTCTGGCAGTGACGATTGCGAGTGGATAGTCAGGGAAAAGCGTTTTGAGCAGCGTGCGTACGCCAGGGATGAGACCGACCCGGTCCCCGCGCGATTCTCCCCGCACGTAATGGAGGCTATGAAGGATTGGGCGAAGCGCTTCATCGAGATGAAGTGCGTCAAGAATTCCGAGCAACTTGTTCGTTGGTCGTTCTCCTGCCAGGACTGCCTTGCGAGAGACGGCCTCCGGGTTCATCTGTGGGAGAATCCTTCGGACAGGGTGGAGATAATGTGAGACCTTGCGAACATAGGCATCATCGGTGTCCACGATGGCGCCATCTAAATCAAAAACAAATAGCACGGATACGGGAGATATCAAGCCCTGGAGTCATTTGCTCCAGCGCGCTGGAAAGGGGATCCACTCCATGAGCAGCTCGAGGGAGGCGCTGTCAGGGGCTACGACCCAGAGGGTTTGATTTGAAACGCGTACAAATCCCACCGCCTGATCATCAAGCTCCCACGTGGCTTCGCTTACGGATTTCACCGTTGGCATCCCATACTGCTGGATTCCAAATTCAATGAAACCGGCTGTGAATTCGTGGGCATCTCTCATCGTGTCCCAGAGCGTGAGGAGGATTAGCGCGGAGTTTTCACTTTTTTCGTTCATCAGGAGAAGGTAGGTATCGCCTCCCCAGCCTTCCGCAGCCACATCGGCAATATCCCTTGGCAACTGCTGTTGAAGCACAGCGAGGGTTCTCCATTCACCGAGGGATCCGCGATCGACCTCTCGCCATTCATCCGCGAGTATTTCAGAGATGTCGGGGATTTCTATACTGACAGGGCGGTCCTTTGGATAGCGTTCAGGGTGCAATATTTGCTCACTGGACACAGGAGGATCCTCGTAGACAGAATCTACCGCCGCCCAACCGTCTTTGAGGTAGAACTTGCTGATAAAACCCAGCCCATAAGTAGACGGGAAAATCAGCTCCTCTTGAATAAACTCAGGAGCGCTTTCATAGACCGGCATATCGAATGACGAGAAAAAAGCCAACACTTCTTTGTAATCTTCCTCGGATGCGTAGGTTCTCATCCACTGCTCCTGGATCCGTGCGGCGTCTCCATCGACGAGCGCACGGAGAGCCAAACAACGATCGTAGGTCTCAGCGCAAAGGACGTCTTCCAGCTCTTGAAATCGTTCAAGATCGAACGCCTGGTGTAGAAGAGCGTATGAATATTCATGCACATAAGTCATTCGCTGGACCCCGCCGAATTCATCGCTGCAGATTAGGACCATCTCGTTCTCGGCGAAATCGAAGTAGCCAGCAACTTGCTCTAAGAGCAAGTCTTTATATAGACCCATTAAATCGTCCTCATCATCTAACAAGCCGAGCAGGTTGTAGAGGAGTTGATTGTTTTCGGCATCATTCAGTGAATACTGCTGGACGAAAGCCGCGGTCACTCTCTCTCGTGCTTGTGAGTCTGACAGAACCGTGATTTCAACGGGAGCAGACGGTCGCCGTCCACGCAATTGAGCGACTTGACTCTCAAGCGCATCGATTTCGCCGAGGAGCTGCCCGCCTTGGGGC
>CBDVCG010000091.1:0-6901 GCA_965372425.1 uncultured Anaerolineales bacterium | reverse complement strand
TTGTGCCTTCGTGCCTAATTACCTTGTTGCCTTACTTCCCTTGTGCCTTCCTCACTAATCCCCGATCTACAACAACCCATACGTCTCGCGCAATATTAACGAGAGTTCTTGCAGAAGCTGAAGGACCCTCGCGGCCAGAGTTTCATCGAGCATCCCCCCTGCCCCACAGCTTGGGGTGAGTAAAGCGCGGCGAAGGAGCAGATCGCGATCGATCCCCGTTTGAACCAGACGCTCGAGGCCGGCTTCAAAGCGGGTGCATAGAGACTGGACGGTTTCATTGGCAGCAGCCTCTCTACTCAGGGTGGGGACGATGCCCCAACCAAGCCACCCTCCACGATCAAGAAACGCACGAAGTTCTCGTGGGTAAAGGGCGATTGAGCCGAGATGGTCGTAGGCATCAAAGTCGAGAATATCCAGGTCACTCTCCATAAGCATGGACCAATCCGTGTTTTCTTCGCAATGTATCCCGGCCAAAGCGCCAAGAACATGGATGGCCTCTGTAACCTCGTATAAATCTCCAAGGATGTCTTCACGACTCACCGTGATGAAAGTTTGAGAGCCAAAACCCAGCAAGGAGGGTTCATCGATGAAAATCGTGACCGGCAGGTCGAAAGGCCTCATCTGCGCGAGCTGCCAACGTGCTTTCAGGAGGATCGTTTTCAGGATCACATCACGAAGCTGGTCATCATAATAAGCGCAGCGTCGATCCTGGTCTAACAGGTTGGTGCCAAGCGTGAAGGGGCCTGTGACTTGACCCTTGAGCATGGCGACGGAATGCGAGGCTATGTGATCCGGCAGTCCCTGGATGAAGTCGGAAAACCCGCCTGCGTAATTGGAAGAAATCCCGAAGGTCTCGAGAGCCGTCGGATCATCATCTTCCACTACGGAGAGATAGCGGGCGTAGAACTCAGTCAGCTCCTCTGTGAAATCCGGGGCAGCGGTATCAAAGTTGATGCGATCATCCTGTTGGACCAACCCCGGCATTCCTTCCGTAAATTGCATCATCATGTTCTCGTAGAGGTTGCGTTTAGGAAACTGCACCCAGGCAGGGATTTCAGGTGTGCATTCGAACATCAACGCAGTCCCTACCTCCACGTCGAGGTGCGGGAGGCTCCCTAAAGTGGTCGCAAGGCAGCGAGGCTCAGCTAGTTGGGGAAATGCATCCATGATTCCACCTGTACATCATCTGAAAATCCACAAACCCTTCACATTAGTCGATCTTCTAGTTTTTGCTGGAAAAGCTGTAGTACGAAAATCAATAATTCAAAATTAATCCATTGAGAGACGAAGTTCATGATGCAGTGACGCTTTGAGGCGAGTCTGATTAGCTCAACACCACGAGCGTTAATAGACCTGCCGAAAACCCAATGAAAGAGCCAACAACCACATCTGACACGAAGTGCAGCCTCATGACGATACGGGATATTGAGACCGCGATCGCCCACACAAATACGAGCAGGCCCATCCATGCAGGTCCTGATCCAAAAGCGAGTACCACGAGAAGAGTGGCCCTAGCGGCGTGATCAGAGGGAAAGGAGTGCGGATCCGTCTTCCTGTATAGTCGACCCCAATTTCCTTCTGGGCGTTTTCTGCGGAAGGTAAATTTTATTAGACCGATGAAAATGGCCAGAACGAGGATTGCGATGATCGTATGTATCGCCAGCGCCTGCCAGGCGGCATCCCCCATAAGCCAAATTAGACCCAGTCCGAGAAGGATAAGCCAGGAATCGCCAGAGTGGGCTGCCAGACCAACCAGGCGGCGCTCAATCTTGTCCTCATCCCCGATCTGCAAACGTGCAGTCAGCCTACGATCGGTTTCCTGGATTCCGTCGATTAGATTCGAACTCATCCCAGGTTTTTCGATAGATCTGCGCGCATAATCGCGAGCTGACCAGGCTTATCGATATCCATGGCGACTTCGGCATAAGGCGATACTGTGGCATGACCGAGCAACTCAAGGCGGTCGCTGATGTACAGCTCAGCATCTTTCAGGCTCATGCGTCGAAGCAGGATGAGGAGCAGGAAGCGGTAGCCAATTAATTTAGCTTGCCGGAATGCGCTCTTTCTTGCTGCGACGACTTTTTCCCAGAACGCTGTATCTTGTGCCAACCCCACCTTGAGAATATTAATATCTCCACCGCACACGTCGATATCCCGGAGGTGGATGTAGGAGCGGCGAGCGTCGGGGAATCGCCTCTCCATCACGCTCTTTGAGACTACTGCATAGTCGACGTCGATATCCCTCGATGTCAGCGAATTTATGCGCCAATCCACAATTTCGGGCGTAATAGCGGGTATGTCCGCGGATGTGACCAGGGCATGCTCATCCTCAGGATGAACCTGCTTAACAAATGAGAGGCTGGCCACTACGTTATCCAGCAGACCTCCGCTGTCGGGGAGAAAATGAAGCGGCTTGGTTGTTTCTATTCCAGGGACTTCCTCGAGACCGATAACGACGAGCTCTTTGGTTAATTGAGCCCTATCGAGCGCTTCGATGACCCAACCCACCATGGGTTTCCCAGCGATGTCGATCAAGGACTTGGGCTGATCCGGGTTCTCGTCGTAGAGGGGATCCCCGGGTTCTAGTTTGCCACCTGCAAGAATAATTGCATTCATAATTGAGGAACCTTCACTTCAAGTTTTTTGTCATGATTATTGAATTACGCATTCCTGTCATCTGGAGCCCAGCCGAAGGAGTCTAAATCTATCCGTCCGGTCTGATCGAACACAACACCTTCGTCTTCTATGAGAGATTTTTGAAGGTGCGGGCCCAACCCGGGTCGAACGCTGATCTTTCCTTCTGCGTTAACAACCCGATGCCAGGGCACATCATCAGGGCAAGATCTCATCGCATAACCCACCCATCTTGGACCAATTCGTTCGTACGCATAGATATCCGTCCCCTCCGGAGGGCCGATGTGGGATGCGATCCACCCGTAAGTCATCACCCTGCCCTCTGGGATCGCGCTCACGAGCGAGTACACACTTCTAAAGTATTCGGAATTGCTGGTGGACGATTTTGATTCCATGAAAACCTAAGTTCGTGATTACGGCTAATTTAATGATCGGATTTGGGGATGTAGGTCTAGCTGATCGATGAGGGTTATGAGCTCGGACTGATTGAGCGGTTCTTTTTTTCCGGTTGCGGCAATGAGGGCCGCTTCCATCATGTTCGTCCCAAATGAGCGTCCCTCAATTACTGGCGTTGAGGTCACGAGGTATGCCGCACCGGCTTCCCGGAAGCGATCGACGTCCGCCTGTGTGGTCGTATTCGTAACGATTACTTTCCCCTCCAGCCGAGGGGGCATATAGCGCGAAATAAAGTGGCAGTCGCCGGCAATCACCGTAGCCCATTCGTAATACTCCCCCCATTTCGGATCACGCTCCTCCTGCTTCTCACCAGTCGGGTACAACCACTCAAACGGTAGTCTTCCAACAATGGGGATCAACAGCGCGGCGAGAATTTTTAACGCACGCTTGCTCCTTAATGGGATAGGAAGACCGAGCGCAAACATGAGATCGCCGACGACACAGTCGTAGCCTGCATCGAAGAAGGACGTCGTCATCCCCCATCGATCGGCGCCGCTGGTAATGAGGGCTCGGCGGGGATGCACAACCTCGCCAATAAATTCATCGATATAAGGGGCCAGTTGAGACTCGAGCGTGTTTTTTAATCCGGAGCCATCTGCAATAGGTGTTTTATGAACGTCTTTCACCATCTTTTGAACAGAATGAAGCACGTAGACCTGCCCGTCCACGGTCAGAGTCAAGTCTGTGCCACCGACACCGAAGGCATCGACTTTTCCGTCTAGATCACGGAACAGCTCGGTTGCCGCCGCCATGTCTCCATCGGTGCCAATACGTTCAAGGCTAATTCGTTCGCCGAGCAAGTCAATCTCGACTTTCTTATCCCTCTTTGACGAGCCAAGGCTCACACTCACAGCACGCTTCATTTTCTCTCCTTGAGACGATTTTATTGCGCCAGGCTTTCCACGGCTGCCTGAGCAACTACATCCGACGCTCGCTTCGAGTTGTGCTCTGCCGCCGCAGCCTGCCTTTATGTACCCCAATCACGTAAATAAAGGAAGTCATATCCTACTGTGCGATTGCTCAGCTTTGCGATAGGGGGCATCATGCGTTTAAATTGAGAAGTCTGGATTCTCTTCATCACCCTTTCAACAAAGTCTGCGTTAAAACCGGCCTCGACGCAATCTTGTGGAGAATATCTCTCATCGACCAGATTATAGAGCAGTTGATCGACATCTTCATAAGTGAAACCAAGCTCATCCTCATCGGTCTGACCGGCCCAGAGATCCGCGGATGGAGGCTTTTGGATGATCGCCTTCGGAACACCCATCTCCACTGCCAATTGTCGAACCTGGGTCTTATACAGATCCCCGATGGGGTTGATGGCGCATGCCGAATCGCCATACAGTGTCGTGTAGCCAAGGAGAATTTCAGTCTTATTCCCTGTACCCACAACCAGTCCCGAGAGCGCCGCGGATTGGTCGTACAGGATGATCATCCGCTGTCTTGCCATGATGTTGCCGCGCCGGATCCTGGCATCCTCAGGGATAGTTTCCAACAAGGGCTCGACCATCGGGGTAATATCGACGGTCAGGGATTGTGCGCCCGTGTGATCGATGACAAGCTCGGCATGCTCGGTGGATTCCGCCGACGTAGTTTCGTACGGCATGTGTAGTGCGAGCACGTTTTCGGGTCCAAGGGCCTTGGCCGCAAGAAAACACGCAAGAGCAGAATCGATGCCGCCGGACACCCCAACGATTGCATGTGTAAAACCAGCGCGAGTGATTTCACTGTGAATAAACGACGTTATGATGCTTTCGGCGATGTCGGTGTTGATCTTGAGCTTATCCATGTATTCCTTCATCGTTCGACCTTGATCTCTCCACTATGTCGCGGGTACTTTTTTCAAGCTAATGTTATTACGAGATTTCCTTGATCCATTATGCATCTTCTCTGCGGTGATCGTGATGGAGAATACGCTCCAATTCCCTCAGAGTAACTTCCGGGCGTTCGTCTCGAAGTAGGGGCAGGCGAGCGCGCGTCCGGCGTAACTGCCCCTGATCGATACGGGCGATCACGAGGTCTTCTAGATGATAGGGTCCTCTGGTTAGCAGTTCGCCGTCGGGAGAATGAACCGTGGCTCCGCCCCAGAAATGAAGACCATCTTCAAAACCCACGCGGTTTGTTTGCAGGACGTGAGATGTGAATAAGCTGGCATATGCCTGGATGATTCGCTCGACCCAGGCAGCAGATTCGAGCCGCTCTGACTCGCGTAAGCCTCTCCCGGGCGAAGCGGAAATCAGGATGAGCATGTCGGCGCCATCAAGCCAGAGGAGGTAGGGTGGAGATGCATGCCAAAAATCCTCGCAAATCAATAATCCAAACCGGCCGTATTGAGTATCGAAAGCCTGGATGCGATTACCAAACGCGAAGAAACGACCTTCGTCGAACAAACCATAGGTGGGCAGGTAGACTTTTCTGTGGATGTGTGTAAGGTGCCCCCTGCTGAGATAAGCGGCGGAGATATAATAGCGCCCCCGCTCTTCTGTTTCTACAAATCCCACGACGATGTCGATCTCTTTACTTGCGGACAACAGTTGGTTAAATATTGGGTGCTCCGATGCCGGATTGATGGCGACCGTCGGCGCGAGATCCTGCAGCGCATAGCCCGTAAGACTTAATTCAGGGAACACAATCAACTTGGCGCCCTTGCTCCTTGCTTCCTCGATCCGCTCGAGATGTTTTTCCGCATTGGCACGAAGGTCACCGAGACAAGTGTCGATCTGAGCCAGGGCGAGTGTCAGGAGTGCCACATCTGCTCCTTCATATTTTCCATCGTCTAAGGCTCCAGATCATGACCAGCAGGGTACCCGTAAATATCAACCCTGCTGCGACGGTATCCATACGGAAATCCCCATAGTAGAGCGCAGGATCTCCTCTGGTCAGGCTCAGACCAAATATGCCCCCCGAAATCAGCAGTACGGACAACAAGAAGGACGAACCCGACCTGGGCAATCGGTTCCCAGAATACAATAATATCAAGATTACGAATGCACCGTACAGCAAACCGACGAGTTGAGTCGGCCACCGGGGGGCGATCTGACCGAATAGATCTGGCGCGTTAAGGACGGTCAGACTTGTAGATATCTCCCGCCCGTAAGCACATCCTTCGAGAAGACATCCCAGCCAGGAGGCTGTTGCGACGATCGCCAGAGGAACTGCAAGCACATCAGCTAATTCCCCAAAAGGCTTCCTCGTAATCACGGCGAAGATAAGCATGCCAACAAACATGCCAATGGCGCCTCCAAACCAGCTTAATCCCCCCTGCCAGAACCATAGCGACTCGGTGATGTTCTGGGAATAATATGTCCAATGTGAGCCGACGAAGACAGCGCGAGCTCCAACCATCGCACATGCAAGTACGAGAAGCCCAACATCGATCGGATTGACAGCTCCCCGAGGAGGTAGAGTGAGTTGTTCTTTGCGGTCGCTCATGAGCCCAATCCAGAGAAGGCTGATGAGGACCCCAAGGGAGAAAATGACAGGATAGGTAATGATTCATCCTCACTTGACAGGCCCGAATCATACCATCGGGGTTCTTCTAGCCACAATCCAGGAGGGATGCACAGGGGTTGGTAGTCAAACCCCGTTCTGGTGTAAGACTGCTGGTGGTTTCATCCGGGAGCTTTTCGGCATGCAGCCACGACTGTATAATCACGATACGAACCAGAAGGAGGATTCAATGGATGAGCTGCAGGTAAAAGCGGTGACGGGCGATGGCGAGCTGAAGAAATTCATCACATTTCCATGGGAAGTTTATCGTGATGATCCCTATTGGGTGCCGCCTCTTATTTCAGACAGATTGAAATTTTTA
>CBDVCG010000090.1:0-7051 GCA_965372425.1 uncultured Anaerolineales bacterium | reverse complement strand
GGAGCGTTCGTCCATCGAGGTGAATGTGGAGCTCATCGGCGATGAGCGATGGCTGCCGTCCGAGGTGGCGACATCGTTATTCCGCATCACACAGGAAGCGCTGATGAACACCGTGAAACATGCCGAGGCAAAACACGCAGAGGTCGTGCTCACATATGGCGCCGATGATGTTACCTTAGAGGTAATGGATTATGGCCAGGGGTTTGACCCGGAGATATTGGAGAATCCGGATCGACCTACGTGGGGTGTGCTCGGCATGCAGGAAAGAGCATCCCTCGTGGGAGGGGAATTTAGCTTAATATCGCAGATTGGTCAGGGTACACAAATCCGTGTGCAAATTCCCTATAGGGAAGATGAAGAAGATGAAGGAGTGGCGAATGAGTATACGTCTCCTGCTCGTGGATGATCATGAAGTTGTTCGATCTGGTTTGCGCATGCTCCTGGAGAGCGAAGAGGATGTGGAAATTGTGGCGGAGGCTGGCACAGCGGCGGAAGCAAAGGAGCTTGCGTTACGGCATAAACCAGATGTCGTGGTGATGGACATCAGTTTACCTGATGAGTCGGGGATACAAGCCACACGCACGATAAAGGAAGTCCTCCCGGAAGCTTCGGTGGTCGCATTGACGATCCATGAGGGCGAGGAGTATTTCTTTCGAATGCTCGAGGCTGGCGTGAGCGGTTATGTACCGAAACGAGCCGCCCCCGAGGAGCTGCTCACGGCGATCCGAGCCGCGGCACAGGGGGAAGTCTATCTCTACCCGTCACTCGCCAAGTTGTTGGTGACAGACTACATGGAACAGGATGAGGCTGAGCGTGCCACTCGCACGCTGGATGGTCTTACAGCCCGTGAGCAGGAGGTGCTGGGGCATGTGGCTGATGGCACCAGCAATCCAGATATTGGTGAGACACTGGGAATCAGTCCCAAGACGGTCGCAAGACATCGCGAGAATATCATGCGAAAACTAAACCTCCATTCACGCACGGAACTGGTGAAATACGCCATCCGAAAAGGGATCATTAAACCCTGATGCAGAAAACATCCCGGATACGATAGATATCAGGGATACTGCTAAACTGTGGGTGCGGGTTCAGGGCGGTGGATTACGGATCCAGAATCATGCATCGTTCACGGCTGGGCGGGTTCGCAGGTATATGAACACCATGATCAAGATCTGCCCGATGACCATCCCGGCAAGCTCTGGCCAACGGGCGGCGCCCTCCACGCTCAGAGCATTCCAATCGATGTTTGCGACTGAAGCGACGCCCTGTCCAATTGCGATGATGTTTTCATCGAGGAAAGCTATAGCGACGACAGCCGCAAAGGTGAAGGGTACTGAGATGAGGATTGCGAGTGCGAGATATTTCAACTCATTTTTGGGTGACATGATCGCCTCCCTCTAATCGTTCAAATCAAAACTCTCTAGATAAAGCTTATCAATATCCATAAGTAGAGTCTATACGTCGAATCCCACATCTTGCGGTGGTGTATGTTCCCATACAAAAATAGTATCCTGGATACCCATGGTATCCAGGATACTGTGATATTGGACTACTGCGGTCTTGTCAGACCAGCTGCGCAACCGACAACATCCCGGATGCTGTCATACAACAGCTTCAGGATGTATTCGGCTTTATGTGCGAAGAAGCCGGGGCTCTCACGATGTCCTAGTTGTGAGAGCTGTTTTTCAACACAGGCTCGGGTTCATATATGAAACAGAGCTACCTCTTAGGCAGCCCTGTTTGTATTGCTAGCGTTCTGTGGTGCGCGGGTTACTTCAACGCTTCCAACCCAGCTTCGATCAGGGCTCTAGTGTATGCAGCGTTGTGGACGCCCAAGCTCTTGTCCTCGTGGGCTATGAGGATCCAGTTCCAGAGGGCGGCAGCTTCCGCCTCGGGAATGGAGGTTACGGCCGGATGACCTTCTTCATCGAGCCAACCCTTGGCAATCAGAGCCTCTTCAAGTTCATCTAGCCCCGCCTGGACTTCGGTCTGCGTACCGTTGATATCGAAATCTTCGGCATCGGCGTGGCAACCCACACAAGCATCAACGTCAGGCTCAAAGGTGTGGCTATCGCCATCGCCCAGGTGGCAACTTACGCAGGTATCTTCTACCATCGTAGCGTGCGCGCTGGGGCTGCCTTCAACGTCACCGGCGCCAGCAAGCCCGAGCAGCATCGTGCTCTGCGGACCGTGGTGAGGGCCCCAGTGGGTGCTGGTGATCTCGATCATGCCGTCAACTGCTTCAGCAATCGCTCGGCGTGGCTGGTGGCAGTTGGCGCACAGATTGCCCATGCCACCATCGAAGGTCACGCCCTCAAAGGCATAAAGCGCTACTGGGTCCGTGGTTTCCAGAGCCCAGTCGGCACCGGTGTAACTGGTGTGGATTTCGTGGCAGGTGCGGCAGTCCTGGCGTGTTGGATCTGGATCTCCAGCCTCAACCTCGCTCGGGTTTAGTCCCGCAGCGACCATTGCGCTAAAGGCTCCACCGGAGTGACAGCCGGCACAGCTGGCGCTGGAACCACGCACATATGCTTCGCCAGTTCCATGCAGGGACTCCTCCCACGCAGCTGCCTTACCGGTGAGCTCTGTGCCGTCATTATGGCACTCCGTGCAGGTTAGATCCGCCGCTGCTGGCGCTTCTCCAGGAGGACCAGCGGCGCCTTCCGCTCCCGCGGGACCAGCTGGTCCGGTTTCGCCAGTTTCACCGGCCTGCCCTGCGCATCCTGCCAAAACAAGTGCAAGCAAGACCAACAGGCCAAAGAAAAGTATTTTTCTCGAGTTCATGTGTGCATTCTCCTCAAAGTCAAATATGACTTGCATTCTTTCCTCAAAAACCTCGTCAAGTTTTCTCTGTGTGTTGCCTCCTTTCATTTCTCTGAGGCCAGAAAGGACTTGACGTTCTTGAACGTTCGAACTTCTTCCGGGAGTTCAAGAACTCAGACCCTCAGCCATCACGGATATCCTATCTACGCAATCAGTCCGTGAACTTTTGTTGCTTCGGGTTTTCACTTATCACGTGCTGAAAGCTTATTAATCTTCCGCTAATGTGCGTTTGGGCGTTAGTGCGTGATTTCACTTGGGTTCGAGACGAATGTAATACATGACCCACAAAATGTGGGCATTATGCCCCATTCATCATTTATAGTTGTACAACCTGTCACACAAACCGAAGCGGTCCTAATTATCCAGTGCGCCGCTCGCGATCCAGTCCAGGATGAGCTGAAGTTCCGAATCAGGAAGTTGTCCACCAGGCGGCATGATCGTGCCGGTTTCGTGTGTTCCGATCAGCTTCTGAGCGAGCAGACTTCCTTCCACATCTCCTGGGATGACGACCGGGGCGTTATCACCTGTGTTCATCGTCACCTGGTAGGAGGTTCCATCCCAGCCTCCCATCGATCCGTGACACATGGTGCATTTCGCCACGAAAATAGGTAAGACGGCGCTCGAAAAACTGGGCGCTCCGGACGTTGTGGTTGCATCCCCAGATCCTAACTGTCGGAGGTAGGTCACGATTTGCGCGATTTGATCGGAGGTTAGGATTTCCCCCCATGCGATCATGGCCGTCGCAGAATGTCCTGTGCTGATCGAATCGAAGATCTCGGTATCAGAGTATTTGTATTGGAAAAGTGGATCGCTCAATGACGGTCCCACGAGACCCTCGCCTCTTTCGCCATGGCATTGTGCACAGAGGCCGATGAAGATCTCTTCACCGCTTAAAGCCACAGATGAGGGTACGACTTCTGGCGGGAGTTCTACAGGAGGATTCTCCTCCCAGGATCGCATGAATGCCACGATAGTTTCGATCTCAGAGTCATCCAGCGGTCCGCCGAACGCGTTCCCGAAAGGCGCCATGCCGAAGTTCGGCTGACCTTGTGCGATCACGGATCTGAGGGTGAGATCGTCGCGCGTCTTCAGATATTCCGCGGTGCTGATGGGGGCAATGATGTCCCCAGATCGAGCGGGGTTTGCGCCGCCCTCACCGAAGTCCCCGTGACAGGAGGCGCAATTCTGTGCGTATAACCGTTGCCCCACTTCCGAGGACACACCACTGGCGGCACTCTGTGTGTAAGCTACGAGAGCAGCGACCTGTTCATCGGTCAATATGTCTCCCCAAACGGGCATGGTCTCATGCGCCCCGCCGCTGGCGATGATCTCGCGTGCATCGTCGATATCGGCTGCGCCAGGGATGCGCGAGCCATGACAGTCAGTGCAGAACTGTTCGAACAAAGCTGCACCATCATCGTCTGCAGTAGGTTGTACCACGTATCGCGCGAGGGAATCGAGATCAGTTCCTGAAAGTGTTTCTCGCCATGATGGCATTTCAAGGTGCGCACCACCATCGCGGATCAAGTCCTCAAGATCTGCTTCATCACCGCTGTAGGATACGGATCGGCCATGACAGGGCGCACAGTTCGTTGCGAACAAGCGTTGTCCATCAGGCACAACGAGGAAGTTGAGAAGCGTTGTACGCTCTTCGGAGGTCACCTCATCGAGGTGAGCGAGATCTTGATCAGCGTGGGCGTCGAAAGCGGGTCCCTCCTCAAGGGCGCGCTTCAACTCCAGTGGCTCTTCAGCGACGAGCGCCGGAGCTGTGTGGCACGCACCGCAGTACGTTACAAAGAGCTGGCTTCCGCCGGGGGAAAGCACAAAACCCGCCAATGAGTCGATCTCATCGGAGGTGAGATCGGCGCTCCAGGCGGGCATGCCCTCGTGTTTCCCCTCGGCGATGAGGTTGTGGAGATCGGTGCCGGAGGCGACCCGGATCGAAGCGCCATGGCAGGGTGCACAGTTTTCGACATACAAGGCTGCAGTTTGATCTCCCTGAGCAACCTCGACAGGGGGCGGTGCTTCAAGAAAGGCTTGTACGGTCAAGCCGATGATGCCGATGGCGAGCACCGCAGTAATGCCAACCCAGATCAATCGGCTGCGGTAATGTCGTTTCGGCGACCTGTCAAGAAACGGGAGGGCAACAAGCAACAGAAATGCGATCGTAGGAAGGACAATAACCCCGATAACCTCCAGCGATCCAGGAAAATATTTCAAGAGTTGAAATAGAAAAAGGAAGTACCATTCTGGTTTGGGCGTGTAAAATGCGTCGGCCGGATTCGCCCGCTCCTCGAGTGGAGCACCTATAAAATATGCGAGTGCGACCAGGCCGATAAAAATGAACAATGCGACGACGGCGTCCTTGAAAATCAAATCAGGGAAGAATAGGATGCCCTTCTCCTTCTTCTCCTTGTAACGTTCCTGACTTTCCCGCTTTTCTTGTTCGTTCATCGACTATTCCCCCTTTTGCGGGACATCGCTGATCCCGATTCGGACGATGAGGTAGAGATGAATAGCGAGCAGCCCGATCAGCATAGCGGGCAAGACCCACACATGAACTCCAAAGAAGCGCGTCAGGGTGACGGCTGTGAGTTCCTGACCACCACGCATGATACGCAGAAAGGTATCGCCAACAAGCGGGGTAACCTCGGCGATGCGAGTTCCTACTGTGGTTGCCCAAAAGGCTTTTTGATCCCAGGGCAGCAGGTAGCCTGTGAACCCGAAACCGATCACTACAACCAGAAGCCCCACGCCGGTAAACCAGGTGATTTCCCGAGGATACTTATAAGCTCCGTAGTAGATCACCCGGACCATGTGCAGCACCGATAGCACAACCAATAAACTTGCTCCCCAATGATGCACCCCGCGGATGAGCCAGCCTGCGGGAACCTGTGTCGTGATGTACTGAACGCTGTCATAGGCTTGATCCGGTGAGGGCACATAATAAATGGTGAGCAGGATGCCGGTGACACCCTGGAGTATGACGACAAACAAGGCCGCGCTGCCGAGGGTATACCACCAATTAACTTTAGGGACCTTGCGGACAAAGACGGTGTTCCAAACAGAACGCCAACCGACCCGATCATCGAGCCAGGTACCTATCCTCGTCGTCATCCTACCCTCCCAACATATATAGCTGATCGTCTTCCACTTTCACCTGAAACTGATCGAGCGGTCGTGGTACGGGACCTGAAATGACTTCACCCCGCTTGCCGAAGACGCCGTTGTGACAAGGACAGAAAAATTGCTCCTGATCCCCGATCCAACGAACCCGACAACCGAGATGTGTGCATATGTTGGACATGGCGATGAATTTTCTTCCATCCTCCGTGAGTACATATACGGCGATCTCTTCCTCGTTCACGATCCAACCCGTTTGTCGTTCAACTTTGGTTTTGAAAAGAGTCGGCGTTCCTGGTTCAACTTTGGATGTAGAACCCAGAAGTATCCATTCTTGTTCGTCAAGCTCTTGCAGGGCAGGTCCGATGATGTAGTAGGCTGCTGGAACTGCAATCCCCAAGCTAATAAATATGCCGATCGCCCATGTAGATGCTGCCAGGAAATCCCTGCGGTTAAGTTCTTTTTCTTGATTGCTCATCAAACGTCCTCACAAGTAAATTATCCTTCAGCCGCGCCAGAGGCAATCCACTCTATCAACAACTCCAGCTCTTCAGGAGTGAGCTGGGCAAAATGCGGCTGCTGTCCGGTAAGACGCTGCACGATAAGACTGGCATCTGGATCACCGGGGATAATCACCGGGCCACTGATGCCGCCATCTATCGCACTCGCGTAGTGGCTCAAATCCAGACCTTGAATCCCATCTTCACCATGACATGAAATACAGCGGGTTTCAAATATTGGCCCGATGGTATTCTCGAAATTGACTGGACCCTCGATTGTAATTGGTTTAGCAGGTTCCGGGAGCTGAGATACGAGGATATCCCGCAGACTGGGTGCATCGAAACCGGCATGTTCCCAGACGTTGCCATGACACGCGCTATTCGCACAGAATGAAGCATTATCTGTTCCGCCGGGATTCTCCGTTGTGTGGCAATTCTCACAGGTGGCATCGAACACATCGCGGTGGAGTGAGATCCAATTCGGATTCATATGGCTATCGGGTTCTGGACCTCGGCTAATCTCGATGCTGGCGTCGAAATCCGAGGGCCCTACGACGGTGGGGATGGAGTGACACAAATTGCATTCACGTCGTAGAGCCTCTTCC
>CBDVCG010000089.1:0-7130 GCA_965372425.1 uncultured Anaerolineales bacterium | reverse complement strand
ATAATACTCCCGTTTGTAAAGTCGATTTCGATACTCTCCCCTCCCTGGATGGCTTCGACAGCCTCTGGGCATATCAATGCGGGTAGAGCAGCATTGATGCAGTTCCGGTAATAAATCCGTGCGAAGGAAACGGCAATAATCGCACCCAAACCGCTTTCCTTCAAACATGTGACGGCTTGTTCTCGCGATGAACCGCTGCCCCAATTCTTGCCTGCAATAATTATGTCATTCGGTTGTACGTTTCCGGCAAACGATGGGTCTAGATCCTCGAGCGCGTGAGGGGGCATCTCGGACGGTTCACTCACAGTGTAGGTGTACTTCCCTGGAAAAATCACATCTGTGTTTACGTTGTCCCCGTATTTCCATGTGCGTCCTTTGATGTTATTCATATCATCATCCCAGTTCGGCCGGATGAATGATCTCACCCGCAATTGCTGAGGCCGCAACGACCTGCGGACTGGCGAGATAGATCTCGCTGTTTTTCGTGCCCATTCTGCCCTGGAAATTGCGGTTCGCGCTGCTGATCGTGACCTCGCCCTCGGCTGGTACCCCCATATGATTGCCCATGCAAGGACCGCAGCCGGGGCTTTCGATAACCGCGCCAGATTCGAGCAGGGTCTCGAGATAACCAAGCCGCATGGCATCAAGATAGACTTGAGATGAAGCGGGTATCACGAGCAAACGTGTGTGGCGTGATATGCGCCTTCCTTTCACGATTTCCGCGGCTGCTGCAATGTCCTCCAATCGACCGTTTGTGCAGGTCCCTAGAAATGCCTGATCGACCTTAATCCCCACGACTTTTGAGAGCGGTTTGACGTTGTCCACAGTATGTGGGCAAGCGATCATGGGCTCGATCGACCCTGCGTCTACGCTCAACTCTATCGCATAATCCGCATCCGAATCAGGGTGAATCGCCTCATATTCTCGAGCCGCCCGTTTGTCAAGAAATTGACGGACAAGATCATCCGGAGGTATGAAGCTGTTTTTTGCACCTGCTTCAGCCATCATATTTGGGAGCACCGCTCGCTGACTCAGATCGAGCTGTTCGATCGCTTCTCCATGCCACTCTACCGACATATAAAGAGCGCCATCCGCGCCAATCTCACCGACGACGTTGAGAGCCAGGTCCTTCGATGTCACGCCCAGAGGCAGCGTGTTGTAGGCATTAATTCTCATCGATTCGGGTACTCGCAGCCAGATGGACCCGAGCGCCCATATCGAGGCCATCTCACTTCTGCCAATACCCGCCCCGAATGCGCCCATCACACCTGCGTGTGGTGTGTGCGAATCAGATCCGAGCACAATTTCGCCTGGAAGTGCCAGCCCCTCCTCAACCAACACCTGATGGCATATTCCACGACCAACATCGAAAAAATGATCAACCCCTTGATCGGCTACAAATTGACGGATGATGCGATGATTTTCGGCGTGCTTTGTCGTGGGTGCGGGGGCGGCGTGATCGAGAAAGATGGCGAGATTCTCAGGATGACGGACTCGTGCAGCTCCCATCCTTTCAAATATGCCGAATATCGCCGCGGTGTTATCGTGGGAAAGGGCAACATCCGGATGGATCTCCAGTATCTGACCCGGGCGCACATCATGCTGCCCGGTGTTTCGTGCGAGGACTTTCTCAGCAAAAGTTTTGCCCATATGCGCCTGCAGTTCGTCGAGGTTTATTATTTCGAACCTGATTTTGTCAAGTCGAAGTCGGTAAAGTCGGCATGGTGAAAGATAATCGATTCGGGCTGACGTTGGAACTTATCGCCTTCCCAGGAATGTGTCGCCACGATATGCATAACCGCTTCAGGAATGTCATGCTTGAAACAGAGACCCACGCCAGTGAATGGATGACGCAGGTAGGTGTATGTGCTCGACCAGGTATATTCCCCGTCTTGCTCGCTGAACTCCATCAACTTGCCCACATCAGCAAGGAGCGCCCCGGCGATGAGCGTATCCCGGTCAATTGAATAACGGTCGCCATAGAAGGTGCGCAGAACATCTTCCATAGCGATACACAATTTACAGACGACACTGACATGTTCGGAAAAAGATATGTCCACACCTTCAATGAGGAGTGTGTAGGGCATCCGGGCTAAATCTTCCAGATCCCAGCCGCCGATCTCAAGCGCTTCAAACCACACTGAAAAGACCTTCTCACGCAACTCCACATACTCGATTTTGTTGAACTCAGGGATGAGTCTGACCAGGTCATCCTTCATACATCCTCCTCCAGCAGTGATATGAAAACATCCTGCTATATCGAACGATCTGAGGGTCCATCATAGGTGTGATCGGTGGGATGGATGCGCCGCATGGGGCGCTCGCGAGTTTGCTCCTCAACGACGTGAGCTACGAGGCCTGGAACCCGAGCCATGGAGAAGAAGGCATTCGCGAACTCTTGTGGGATATCCAGATCGACCAACAGTGCGGCGATGGCGCCATCCACGTTGATGGGAAGAGTTTTTCCATCGGCTGCTATGGCGCTTTGCAGCGCACGGATCATATCGACGCCAGCACCAGCGATGTCCAGTTCCTCGGCGAGGGAGAATAACTTGAACGTCCTCGGGTCCTCTGAATGCAAACGGTGTCCGAGACCTGCGATCCTCTTTTTCTCTGCACGGAATTCCGCGACAATCTGGCTGGCAATATCATCCATCTCTGAATCAGAACTGACGGTTCTTTCGATTCCGTTTGAAAGAATGGCCATGCAATCGTAGACAGCGCCGCCGTGATAGCGATTGATCGACAATAGACCAGCTGCGACTGCACTGTTCAGTGACGCCCCTGTCGAGGCAGCCGTCCTGGCTACAAGAGCCGATGGGGGCGAGGCGCCATGGTCGAGCGATGAAACCAGGATCGCATCCAGCATAATTAAAACACTTTCTTCAGGAAGATCACCCATTATGGCAAGGTAAATACCTTGTGAGAACGAAATCTGTCCCATGAGCTCATCTACACGATAACCCCGGAGTCGGACCTCATTGGGTCCAATCTTTGTGATCGACGTTTTCCAACTAAGATCGCTCATGCTTGTATCCCATGTTTCTCCAGTACCTCACTGGTGGCGTTGGGCAAATCCCCGAATGTATCTACAACCGTAACATCAACCTCACGCAATCTATTCACCTTTCCCTCATAGGTGCCACGATTGCCCTCAATTATCGCGCCAGCATGGCTGAATCGTGTACCGCTCTTTGCGGCCTTCCCGCCAACAAAGGCGATGATCGGTTTTGTAATCGTCCCTGCTTCGACCAGTGCGGCAACATCTTCTTCTTGAGTGCCCCCGATTTCTCCAAACATCACGATGGCTTTGGTCGCAGGGTCATCCTGGAATAATTTGACAACCTCAGGATGGGGGAGTCCAACGACCACATCGCCGCCAACGTGGACAAGGGTTGTCGCGCCCAATCCTTCTTTCGCCAGGTAATACGCCATTGAGGACGTAATCCCTCCCGAACGAGACGTAATCCCCAGAGGGCCTGGTATGAACCACGAACGTGCAGAAGAAGCCCTGCCCCCAATCATTCCCAGAACGCCCTTACCTGGAGAAAGTACACCGAGGGTATTCGGTCCAATAAAATTTCCGTTCCAGCGTTTGGCTGCGCGGGAAATCTCTAAGACATCGTAGATGGGTACCCGATCGGGGACGATCACAAGTTGTCTCACTCCTGCGTCGAAGGCTTCCAATGCCGCATCTTTGACCAGAGGGGCTGGGATGAAAAGGACGCTGATGTCTATCGATCCGTGTAGCTCCCAGGCTTCAACGACTGTATCGTAGACGGGTATCCCATCGACTTCTTGGCCACCCTTGCCCGGTGTGACACCGGCCACAATTTTCGTGCCGTATTCCTTCATTAGCTGGGTACGAGCACGGCCTTCTCTTCCGGTGATGCCCTGCACGAGCACCCGTTTTTCGGAATCGATGATGATCGACATATCAATCTTCCAGCCCTGGAATGGGAAGTTTAACGAACCCTCCCTGGTTGCCCTCAAAGTAACACTCGATCTGGCATGCAAGACACTCGATACAGCCGCCTCTTTGGGCTTCCTCTACGGTGATGTTCAAGATAGGAACATCGTTCTTAAGATGAAGAATCCCGGGCACACAAGTCTCGATGCAGACCTTCGATTCACAGGTCTGGCACTTCGCATGGTCCAATTGGACCTGTCCTTCGGTTACAGTGGGGAAGGTATAGAGTTCTGTCTCCTCAGGGGGTATTACGGCCGCCGGAACATCATCAAGCTTGGTGTGGGCTTTGATGAGTGCATCCAGGCGCTCTGCGCAGAAATCAGGGGTGTCATCTTTCCCGTATGCCTCAAGAGGGGCAGGTATCTCGTCCCTGGCGCGTTCCAGAATTTCTATGGCTTGATCTTCGGCATTTCCACCTAAGCGGATCACAGCCGGAATATTAAGAGGCGCCTCCATGAAAGCTTTTACCAGGCCTCGTGCGCTATGAAACTGTTCTTGAGAGGCGACACCTGAACCGGAAGCGAAATAGCCATCCATAGGACCCTGAGCGAGGATGATGCGAGCAGCACGGTAGACTTTAGATGCTGGTGGATTTCCACTGGTATCGACGAAGTTGGCGATCTTATATCCATGATTCAGCACAGCATCCATGCTCATCATCGAGCCCCCGCCGCCAGCGCCATGGAATGCGATGACGCCATCACCACGTTTAAAATCAAGTTCCATCTGAATGAAATAAAACGTCCCTCGATAATCGTCTTTCTCAACTTGCCAGGCGATGCGTTCAAGCTCTGTGGGGGGGCGGTCAAATTCTCGTGCGACTTCGATCCCAAGCTCGGGATGTCGAAAGATGGCGTAGTCATCGATCGTAATCCGGCAATCAGCCGCGATGATTTTCCCGTCTTCCGTCAGGACAATGGGGTTGATCTCGGCTGCACGGGCATCATATTTCTTGGCTACCTTGTACAACCGAGCGAGAAGTGACCCGAGCTGCAGTTGGTTTTTCCCATGAATGCCGGTGCGGCGTACGAGATCCCTGGCTTTGTGTTCGGGGAGTCCCTCAAGGATGTCGATTTCAAGTCGTGCGACTGCATCAGGTTGTTTGACTGCGATCTCTTCAATTCCAGTACCGCCGATTGAACTAAAAATCACGACAGGGGTCTGCGAACCTCCATCAATGATGATGCCCCCGTAGAATTCGCGCTCGATCGCAAGTTTCTCCTCAACCAACACACGGTTGATCTGGAAACCTCCCACG
This sequence comes from uncultured Anaerolineales bacterium, assembly GCA_965372425.1. Taxonomy (GTDB): domain Bacteria; phylum Chloroflexota; class Anaerolineae; order Anaerolineales; family E44-bin32; genus E44-bin32. Next base: position 1,902 of record CBDVCG010000089.1, on the reverse strand, counting down.
CGTTGACCGAGTATTGCTCCTGCAGCTTGATAGGCCTCATCGGGCGTATCCGCAAAACGGATCAGGCCCAAATCCGCACGACTCGTAATCCAGGCTTGTCCTTTAACAACAACAGGTCCTGAAAGCGTCTCGGCGAGGTTTTTAGCACCTTCTGCACTGTCTACGGAGCCTCCATGTGGAACTGCGATCTTTTCCATTTGCAAGATCGATTTGCCTTGGTGTTCATGCAGTTTTGCCATCGACGACCTCTTTAAGGTGAACGATGATCGGGAGAAGGTGGAGGCGCGCAAATTATACATGTCATGAATATTGGCACGCAATACCCTGGAGCTGTGGAAAATGATTAATTCACACCCAATTTGGTGCTTGTTGACCAAGTTTCATTGACGTTAGGCTATTATTAAGTTGACACTAGGTACTTGCATGCCGGTCGCTTTCACCCTAACCTGCGTGTATCTTGAGGTGTTGGCAGGAGCGTGCAGCCAGATGCCAATTCCGGGCCAACGCGCCAATATTCGAATTGAACTGTCCTCTAGAGGTTGTCATCTGCGGAAGGTGAGAGGAAGATGAAGGTCTTTGAACGGACCCCTCTAAACCTGGATGAGCTCCAAGTTCCTCAAGGGCAAGTCTACATCATCCCAGATCGCTGTAAGGGCTGCAGGATATGTGTAGAGCTCTGCCCGCGCGACGTTCTCGAGATATCCACCGCACAAAATTCGAAGGGGTATCACTTTCCACAGATAAAAATTGGGAAAGAGCACTCATGTGTTCACTGTGAGTTCTGTGCGATGGTATGCCCCGAATTTGCCATTTTCACACTCGAGGTAGCCTGATGAGCTCCGGCCGTGTACTCGAGGGAACACATTTTATCAATGGGGATCAGGCGTGTGCAGAAGGAGCTCTCGCGGCTGGGTGCAGCTTCTTCGGTGGATACCCAATCACACCTTCGACTGAAATTGCCGAACACCTATCACGACGTCTTCCCGAGGTTGGAGGCGTATTTATACAGATGGAAGACGAGATGGGTAGCATCGCTTCGGTTCTTGGTGCCTCAGTTGCAGGAGCCAGAGCAATGACCGCCACATCAGGTCCCGGAATGAGTTTGATGCTTGAAAATCTGGGATTAGGATTGATGATGGAGATTCCCTGCATCATCGTCAATGTGCAACGTGGTTCTCCTTCGACTGGATTGCCCACATTGCCGGGTCAATCCGAAGTGATGCAGGCAAAATGGGGCTCACACGGTGATTACGAGATCGTGGCTTACTCCCCATGGTCACCTCAGGAGTTTTTCGACCTTACCATCCTGGCATTTAACGTCGCTGATAGATACCGTACACCCGTCATCATTTTGGCGGATGAGGTCGTTGGGCATATGGTGGAAAAAGTGATCATACCTTCTGAGGATGACATCGAGAGATGGCCCCGGAAGAGACCGAAGCACGGTCCGAATGGGAAATTCAGTCCATTCCTCGCTGACGATCCCGACCTTGTACCTCCGATGGCGTTTGCGGGGGAGGGCTATCGGGTGCATTTTACCGGTCTTACTCATGACGAGCGCGGTTATCCGGATATGACTGCAGATGCGCATCATGACCTTGTCACCCGGTTGTGCCGTAAGATCCGAGTGAATGCAGACTCAATACTGCGCACCGAGGGCGAGTTTTTGGATGACGCAAAAATTGTCGTTATTTCTTTTGGGAGTACAGCCAGATCAGCGAGGAAAGCTGTCCGAATGGCGAGGGAGCAAAAGATCCCAGTTGGCTTTGTACGGCTCATTTCCATCTGGCCTTTCCCGGAGATGATGATGAAGGATCTGGCAAATCAAGCCGACATATTCATTGTGGCAGAAATGAACCTTGGTCAGATCGCTCACGAATTAGGACGACACGTGCATCAACC
>CBDVCG010000088.1:0-7140 GCA_965372425.1 uncultured Anaerolineales bacterium | reverse complement strand
GATAACAACTTCGCCATCCTGGGAGAGTTTCGCATCCAGCTCAATCGCATGGGCGCCCACTTCAACGGCGAGATTGAATGCGGCCATTGTATTTTCTGGTGCAAGCAAAGATGCCCCGCGGTACGCAATCACAAGCGGGACATCCCGATACCATGCTGATCTAATTTGCATGATTATATATCTACAAAGTACGCCTCAGCGGCTCTATCGAGAAGCTCCTTTGACATCTCCGGTTCGACATTGATATAGCGGGATATATCAAGAATCTGATCGCATATATCGCGAGGATGCGAAGCTCGAAGTTTGCGATTGCGCTTGATGTACCATTCTTGAAGCATGTACGCCAAACCCTGATCTGAATAGGTAACACCCTTTTGTTTTGCTACCAGTTTAAAAATCCCTCGATAAGCTTCGTAGGAAGGATCTCCAACCTCAATCTTATGCCGTAATCGCCTTAGGAATGCCTCATCAACCAGATCTTTGGGAGGTAAATTTGTCGAGAACACGACCAGAACATCGAAAGGAACTTCAATTTTACGCCCGGTATGAAGAGTGAGGTAATCTATGCGATTCTCAAGAGGGACAATCCATCGGTTAAGTAAATCTCTTGGTCGGACCTGTTGACGCCCAAAGTCATCGATGAGAAAGACCCCGCCGATAGCTTTTACCTGGAAAGGCGCTTCATAGAATTTGTTGACATCGTCAAAAACAAGATCGAGCCCAGCCATGGTCAATTCGCCTCCTACAACGACAAATGGGCGGCGAATCCGCACCCAGCGAGGATCTCTCTTGGAACCCGCTTTCACAGTGCCTGTGCCTTCCGAAGTGCTCCCCTCTTCAGGAGAGAGCTCATGTGTGACGCTGTCATACAACTTGACAACCTGTCCATCAATATCAATCGCCCATGGTATGTACATATCCTCCTCAAGCAAGATGTTCCCAATGGCTCTAGCAATTGAGGTTTTTCCGTTTCCAGGAGGACCATAAAGAAATATCGATGTGCCGGAGTTAACTGCAGGTCCGATCTGATCAAATGTTTTTTCAGACAAGACCAGGTCGCTTAGCGCATTGCGCATCGTACGGGCGTGTACAGTTGGGCGCCCTCGGCTTTGTCGCCTGATAGCATCGTTAAAAACGGCGATAGGAACCGGTGCCGGTCCCGCATATTGGCTCCGCTCTAATGCTTCTCGAGCACGGGCAATCCCCGCCCCCGTAATCGCATACTGATATGAGCCTTCTCCAAAACCGACCTGCGTCTTAACTTCAACGAACTTTTCACGCTTGAGCGCCTCTAAAATTTGATCGACGATTCCTGCAAAGGGAAGCGCCATGGCTTCTGCAACCTTGAAGCCGGTCATATAACCACTGAAGTATAGGATCTTTAAAGCCAGGTCCTGAAGCCAAAGCTGTGATAGTCCTGTATCAGAGATGCGGCTGATTGCAGAAGGCATAAATTTTAGATTCGAGGTGGTAGGACGTTCGTCTATTTGCGCCGATCGAACTGGGCTTCTTGGTAAAGACATAATTTCTCCTCCAACCTGGCGACTTCGCCTTGGGGAGCACGGAATCGAATTTCAAGGTTTCCACCTTTGATTATATCCATGGGTTAACCATCCAGCAAATAGGTTGTTTTGCCCACTTCCAATTGAGTGATAAAATTGTCGCTATGAACCTTTCCGTGATCATCCCTGTCTACAATGAAGTCGCCACAATCGAGACTATCATCAAACGCGTAGAAAGTGTGCAACTCGCGGACGAGATTATCATAGTTGACGATGGATCCACGGATGGCACACGCGACCTTCTCGAGAAAATTGCAACTTCTCACCCAACTGTACACCTCATCCTACAAGATAAAAATCAAGGGAAAGGCACTGCGGTACGCGCAGGAATCGCTGCCGCGCAGTGCGATCTCGTGTTGATTCAAGATGCAGACTTGGAATATGACCCGCGAGATTACACCGCATTGTTAAAACCTATCCAGGAAGGATTGGCTCAAGTCGTCTATGGCTCGAGATTTTTAGGGGCGCCCCACAGGGTGACCATGTTCTGGCATATGGTCGCCAATAAGCTGCTCACACTTTTTACAAATGTCCTTTACAACAGTATCCTCACGGACATGGAAACATGTTACAAGCTCTTCGAGAGAGAACTTATCCAATCGATCCCGCTCCATGCCAAGCGCTTCAACTTTGAACCTGAAGTCACAGCAAAATTGCTGAAACGGAAAGTGCGGATCTTTGAGGTGCCGATTACGTTTAATCCTCGTGAATATACGGAAGGAAAGAAAATTGGCATATGGGACGCATTTGAAGCCGTCTGGACACTGATCAAGTACAGATTTATAGACTAAGTTTTACTCCTCAAGAGGCCAAAGAGCCTTCATTACGTACATCAAGTACGTTCAATTGAAGACTTTCGGATCCCCTGAAGACATTCCTCTCCAGCCTGAACAGAACATCAACGTTATCGTCTAGCGAGTCGTAACGATCCCCCAGTCGAAACCCGATGGCATCAAAAAAACGGGTGTCCTGGACAAGCGATATTTTGAGATGAGCCCCATCTGTGCCCACCCGCCTCATATTTTGAATACGCACATTTTTCGTGCAATAGCTGGGGGCAGGATTGCCAGAACCGAACGGCTCGAGCTTGTCTTGAAAATGGAGAAGATTCCAATCGAGATCCGAAAAAGATACATATGCGTCAAAATTCAACGAAGGAATGAGATCCACGCCGGCAAGTTCATCCTGAGCAATTTGAACTATTTCATGGTGAAATTCTTCGATGACATCATTTCGAACCGTGAAACCTGCGGCAGCATCGTGGCCGCCAAACTTGACCAGGTTGTGACTGCACTTCTGTAACGCTGCGATAATATTGAATTCCGGAATGCTCCTTGCTGATGCACGAGTAAATTCATCCCCCCTCCGACCTATAATCGTAGGTCGATAAAATTCATCTACGATCCGAGATGCCGTCAGACCCAATATTCCTTCATGATATTCTGAATCCGTGGCCAGGATGATCAGGGGCAAATTATCTTTATCTATTTCATCCCTCACAAGTTTCCGGGTTGCTGCAGTAAGATCCTGACGCGTTTTATTAAGCCCATCCAGTTTCTTGGCACGCTCTCTGGCTAGATCGTCGTCTCTCTCAATGAGCAAATCTAAGGCCGCATTTGCCGAAGCAATCCTTCCTGCAGCATTAATTCTTGGACCCAGGCCGAACGCGATCTTCATTGCGTCGATCTCGCCAATTCGGTAACCACATATCTCTACCAGCCCATTAATACCCGGACGTTCGCCAAGATTAATACGTTTCAAACCTTCTCTCACTAAAAAACGATTCTCTCCCGTTAGGTGCACCATGTCAGCGACAGAGCCAATGGCGACAAAATCAAGGAATTCAACTGGCGCGCCACCACCTTTTCTTATCAGCACACCGTGGAGAAGCTTGAATGCCATTCCGACACCAGCCAGGTTTTTGTTTTGTGACAAATCCCCGTCTTGATGGGGATCAAGGGTAACGACTGCGGGGGGTAGAACATCACCGACCTTATGATGATCTGTAATGATGACATCCATTCCCAGATCACCAGCACGTCCCACCTCACCTACTGCACGGATCCCGCAATCTACGGTAATGAGCAGGTAAGTGCCTGCTGACGCGATATTCTCGATGGCTTTATCGTTCAGTCCATAGCCCTCCTTAAACCTATCGGGGATGTATGTTGAGACATCCGCACCCAAATCCTTCAAGCCAGTCGATAGCAGCGCCGTGGCCGTGACGCCGTCGGCATCATAGTCGCCGTACACGACAATTCTCTCATTGGACTCCAGCGCCTTCAGGATTCGATCAACGGCTACATCCATGCCGAGGATGTCGTAAGGATTTTCAAACGTGAAAGTCTCTGTATCAATGAAAGACCTAGCTATCTGTGGATCTTGAATCCCACGCGCCAACAATAGTTTTGCTTCAAGCGGACCAAAACCTTCTAGCCTCTCGATTTGGCCTTCATCGTACTGAATCTTTAATCGCCATTTTTTTTGCTCTACCATTTCTTTGCCTCTGTACGAAATCCTCATCAATCAGGAAGTCAACGCCCGAACAGGTAAAATTAAAATATCATCATAGGTTCTGTTTCCAGACACAAATTCCTATGCTACGATTGACGCATGCGCATCGTTTTTATGGGATCTCCCGATTTTGCTGTTCCTGCATTATGTGCGATCCATCAGCGATTCAATCTTGTAGGCGTGGTCTCTCAGCCTGACAGACCTGGCGGCAGAGGGCGAAAGCTTCGATCTCCACCCATCAAAGTTAGGAGCCAGGAGCTCGATATCCCTATCATCCAACCGGAGACGATCAAAAACGAAGAGGTCCTTGACCATCTCAAGTCATGGGATCCAGACCTCATCGTAGTTACAGCTTATGGTCAAATTCTACCTCCGAATATCTTGTCAATCGCAAGAAATAACGCGATTAACGTGCACGCCTCACTTCTTCCTCGTTGGCGAGGCGCCGCGCCCATACAAGCTGCAATTCTAAAAGGTGATACCGACACGGGCGTCACAATCATGAAAATGGATGCAGGCATGGATACTGGTCCAATCATATCTCAGAGAAGCACTCCGATCCAGAATGATGAAACAGGGGGAGAGCTCAGTGAGCGCCTGTCGTATCTCGGCGCTGATCTACTGATGGAAACGATACCCGGGTTCATTACTGGAGATATCGTCCCCAAGGATCAAGACGACTCGCTTGCCACGTATGCTCAGCAGCTAAAAAAGGCTGACGGCAGCTTAGAATTTCTACAACCCGCTGATCAGCTCGTCCGCCAGATCCGCGCCTATGAGCCATGGCCAACTTCCTATTTTTATTGGAGCGAATTGCGACTTACCGTTAGGAAAGCACATACGGCACCAGGTTCGGCTCAACCCGGATTGGTGATCCGACACGGCGACCTCCCAGCTATTGGGACCGAATCAGGGTTAATTGTTCTTGACTTGATTCAACCTGCCGGAAGAAGAACTATGCCGGCTGACGCTTTCGTTCGTGGGTCTCCAGGGTTCATTGATTCAAACATTGCCTAGCTTTCACCGATGAGGCGTTCATGGAACTACAAATTCTCCGTACGAGACACCCCCCCGAGATATACTATGCTCAGTTGGCGAACCTTATCTGTCAAGAAGGTCACCCTACCCAACGTGAAGATATTGAAAACAGGCTTCAGCTATTACCCAGCAGGGACCGCCTGCTCCTTGCGGTCGATGGAGAAACTCTTTTGGGTTACGCTCACCTTCGTGTATCGGAAGATTTAGTCAACGAAGAGACTGCCGAAGTTGTCGCCATCGTGGTTGAGGCCTCCAACAGACGATGCGGAATTGGTTCGAAGTTAATCGCAGCAGCTGAAACATGGGCAGCGCAATCTGGTCGTGCAAGGCTGTTGCTGAGAACTGATGTTGTCCGTACTCCTGCACATGCCTTCTTCAGCGCGCTAGGTTACGAAAAAGATTCCACAACACTCGAATTTATCCGCAATCTTGATAGATCAAATTACTGAGCAGCTCGGGAGGTAGAAATCCAACTCACACTGACGATCACATCTCATTTGCATAAGCTTTCATGACTTCTCTCTCTACCCAAATTCTCGTTATTGGTGGTGGTGCTACTGGACTAGGAATTGCCTGGGAGGCCAGCCTCCGAGGGTTGAAAGTCGTCCTCATAGAGCAAGGCGATATCGGGCAAGGGACAACTGGACGATACCATGGTGTCCTCCACTCCGGCGGCAGGTATGTGATTACGGATCCCCAATCCGCCAGGGAGTGTGCATCTGAAAATGCCCTGCTGCGGAAGATCATCCCGCACGCGATAGAGGACACCGGGGGGTTATTCGTTGCGACGCCTTCTGACCCTATCGAATATCCTGATGAGTGGTTATCCGCCTGTCAAAATTTGTCGCTCCCCGTCGAAGAGATACCCCCAAAACTTGCACTCAAACTCGAACCAGAAATAAATCCGCGAATTTCACGTGCCTTTCGGGTGAAGGACGCCACGCTCGATTCATTTGATCTCACGCACAGTTTAGTGAACTCAATCATATCGGCCGGTGGTCAGGTCTGGCTTCATCATAAACTTGTCTCTTTCGAGCTGCACAACGGGCGCGTCCATACCGCAGAAATCCTTGACTTGCAAAGCGGCGAAACGATCCTTGTGGGTGCAAACGTTGTAGTCAATGCCACAGGTCCGTATGCTGGGAAAACTGCTCTGCTGACGGGAATCCAGCTTCCCCTTGCCCTCGGAAAGGGCACCATGGTTGCTATGGGCATGCGTCACGTCAATACCGTTATAAATCGCTGCAAGCGGCCAGGAGATGGAGATATCTTGGTTCCCGTGGGAACGGTGGAAATATTTGGAACAACAGATGTCCCAGTTGAAGAACCCGATGATCTCACCATACATTCTTGGGAAGTAGATTTATTGATTGCCGAAGGCGAGATTCTCGTTCCCGGACTTTCGCAAGTGCGTCCTTTGCGCGTCTGGGCAGGTATTCGCCCTCTGTATAGATCCTTAAAAGACGAAGAGGTGACAAGAGGAATAACCCGCGCCCATGTCATCATAAACCATGAAACTCGAGATGGTATCGGTGGGTTCCTGAGCGTATTTGGCGGTAAATTGACAACGTTTAGAATCATGGCTGTCGAGACAGTTGATCTAATCAGCGAACTGCTCGATGTGGGTACAAAAAGCGTCAGTGATGGTGCCATTCTGGAACCCGCAAAAACGCAACACTACACACTCATTGACCGGCTGAAGGCAGTTGAGCACCCCTCCCGACGTGTGCCCGGTAAACAAATATTGTGCGAATGTGAATTGGTGAGCTACGCAGATGTCGAAACTTCCCTATCCTCAGGCTCCCGGCTGGAACTCGACGATATACGACGTGATCTACGGCTTGGGATGGGTCCGTGCCAGGGAGGGCTCTGTGGGTACAGAGCCGCGGGGATCGCAGTGGAGCTCATCGATGAGGCCCCGCCTGATGGAGGTTTGATTGATTTCTTGAATGAGCGCTGGAAGGGGATTCGACCGCTCGCATGGCATCACAACATGAGGCAGATTGAATTTACGCGCAGGCTTTAT
>CBDVCG010000087.1:0-7156 GCA_965372425.1 uncultured Anaerolineales bacterium | reverse complement strand
ATCCTGGTTCGTTCAACAGAGGGATCTTGAGGGTTCAGCCAACTTATGAAGGGTAATGATTCGATTATAGCGAACATGAACTCCGACAACTGTGGGCATACGCGTGTGAGGCACCTTTCCACAATATGTGTGTGAATCTCGTTTTACTTAAGTGGCGAGACTGGGCTGGCGCAAGCTTACGGAGCGGGGGTTGCACTGGGGAGGGGTGTGGCAATCGATGTGGGGCGTGCCATGGGGCAAAGCCCCGGAATAGCACCAGAGGGTGCACCCCCAGCTATCGAGCGGCAGGTGTTATCAATCTCCACAAGACCAAGAGGAGGGTAGTGGCGGCTGTATCCGAGAGGCGAGCCGGCTTCTTCGATCGTGTACCGGTCGTTAAAATCGAAATACCCGGGGTGGAACGGACCGCCGACCGCCCAGGCACCCCAAGCAAAATGCCATCCACGATTTAATAGCGATTGCTTCACTGCAAATTGGAGAGAGGATTCATCCCTGGGATGCCGCCGAATCCATGCGGTATCTGGATCAAGCCCGGTGACTTCTCCAAATATCAAGGTGTCGTAGCCATCTCCTGGACGATCATCGGATTGCATCGGTATCTCGCCACCGACGTCACCGTTCGTATCGGTGTAGATGGTTACACCTTCCCTGGACCAGCTCGTCGAAGTTGGGAAAGCGGAAGCAATGAGCAAATCTCCTCGTCCATTAAAATTCTGATCGATCTCGACGCCGTAATGTGCTTCTTGCCAGGAATAGGGTGCACCAACGAGATCGATGGTGAAATATATCCATGGAGGGTCAAGGCTGATCTCCGCCCCGGGGTTGATATCAATGTAAGGCTTATACACCAGGGCCTTCACTGAGTGAGGGCGTTCATACAGATTACCCTCGAAATGATCACCAATGGTTCGTTTCTCATCTGCCAATGCCGCCGAGGAAGGATCTGTCATAAAGCTGGCTCGACCGAAAGGTTCTCTTGGGGTGATCCGAAATGCCGACAATGGCGTTGGCGAAGGTGAGGGTGTTAGAGATGGACCAGCTGCGACGATCGGCGGCGTCGCGGTTGATTGAGGTGAGACGAGTTGTACAGGAAAAGCAATTTGACTGGCTACAGCTTCCAGGGTGCCGGTCGGGACAACGCGTGATTCCCCCTCTTCAGGAGAACAACTGGTCAGAAATAGCAAAGTGCAAATGATGACTTGACTTATAAGAATTGTGGCAGGCCAACCTGTTTTTTTCATAGCTCGATTATCACGTCTGGAGGAAGGGTTTCAGCAGGAAGGTCACGCAACCTGCATATCGATGTCCCCAGGTGACCTGATTATAGATCATGGCATAGATCTTAGCGGGAATGGTGCGCTTAATCCCCTAATCGCCGCGAAATATCTTGAAAGTCGATGACATCCTTATCACAAAGTGCGCCTATTTTTGGTGTGAATATTTTTGAACTGAACCGAGAAGATGATCTCCAGATTTGCTTCTGCATGAGACCATCTTCTCAGTTTATATTACGTTGGGTTCAACCAATGTTCTTGAAGTTATGATTCCCACCTAATCACAGAAACACTTAAATACGACATGGGTTAGGATAGTTGGATCTATCGCCCATCTTCCCCCTGCTGCGATACATTCTCTCTCCGTTGGGATATCTTCGGTACATACAGGCTCCGGTGTCGGTGTGGGTGTCGGAGGCAGCGGACACATGCCGAGGTAGTTGTCAATTGGATCGAAGTCATACGTCCAACGGCATGTGTTGTCTACGGATGCAAGCTGGTTTAGAGGATAGTAGGTACTGTTTGACACGGGTGATCCGGCGTCCGCGACGAGGAAGCTGTCGTTGTAGTCCCTCATCGAGGGGTCACGATCCCCTTCATCAGCCCAGGGTCCCCATAGAAATTCGTTGTCGGAGCCGATGAGCGAATGTTTGAAGGCTAGTTGAACCCTATCCGCATGGGAGGGGTCCCGACGAATCCATGCCTCGTCCGGTCCAATGCCATATCCATTGTCAAAAACACAGTCGTCATAGCCATCCCGACTGGAATTGGGCGCATCTGATTGGATCGGTCTTGGTCCCCCCACATCGTTGTTGGTATCGCGGCATGCGAGGACGTGATCCGTTGTCCAATCGCTGCCTGGTGGAACCTGCCCAACGATGAACCAGTCGCCGCGTCCATCGAGGTCCTGGTCCACCTCGACACCATACCGGGCTTCAGAATCTGATGGCGGCGCACCTTCAAGGAAAATGGTGATGTATACCCATGGGATGCTCGCATATAGCTCACCCCGAGTGATATCGAGGTAATCCTGATAATCCATGACCTGAGAAGTGAATGGTCGTTCAAGAAGATAGAGATCGAAATTGTCCCCGATAGCTCGGCGCTCAGATGCCAGAGCGGCTGAGGATCGATCGGTCATCCAGCTGGCTGCCCCTCCAGGGTTTGAGGGGTAAACCTGGTGGGCGACCGTGGCTGTGGGCGTGGCCTCCTCGACCGGGGCCTCCGTCGCAGTGGGTTGATCAGCTTCTCCACTCTCCGCAACAGCCTGCTCGCCTTCCTCAGAGACAGCCACATCCCCCCCCTCAGCTAAATCGCTGGCGTCCAGGGTTTGCTGGACTGCTAGATCAAAATCATCCTGGCTGGTGAGCTTGGGAAGAGCACACGCCATCCCGGCGAGGGCAAGGAATATGAATGGGAGAATGATCCGATGCAGGTGATTGGTCTTCATGATAGCTCTCCTTGATGTACTGAATAGTGTTGACATGGTTTCGTTTCACATTTGATAACGGATATCCCTGATAGTTTGTGACAGATCCTGTCCGCAGCGAGCGACATCCTGTGTCAAATTCAAGCACAATGTTAGCCTTCGGCGCAAGTGTGTCGTTCGCTAAACAAGGTCCCAGGGTGCGATACCCTCATTGCTGCTCATATTATTCAGGATAACTTCTGTAAGCTCTGGAACATACTCAGCGATGGCAGCCATCAACCCAAAACACCCCGTGAGCATCATGTCCCCGAAGGGAACGGCATAGTAGAGACGTAAGCCCGAGGTGTTCATCATCTCTCTTCGGGGTCCGGTGATGGCCACATTCCAATCTTGGGCATCGAGCGAGTAGGGTGCGGCGTCTAAAATCAAAGCACCATGACCCTGGTCGTTATAGATCTCTTCTCGGGTTAGCGTACCTTCCGCCAGTGCGATGATGTACTTTTCCAGACGGAGGACATCGAGTAAACCAGTGTGATGTTCGAACAAACCCTCAACCCCCGTGGGTCCGAGTTGGAAGGCAAGTGTGTGGAAATTGCCAATGTTCATAATGATCACGCGGTCTCGGTTGCGAATGACCGTATCCATGGTTGCCCCCAACACGGCTGCCGGGGCAGTATCCATGAGTATCAGTGGGCAGGGAAGGGACTCGGCGCTTTGCACGACCGCACGCATACGGGACATGATGGGCGGAACATCTTGAGCCGGATAAGCGAGGGACAATAATCGATTGTCCCCACGCATCCGCTCTTCGAGGTAATCAAATCGGAATTGTCGATCAGATACTTCCGGAGGCGCCTCCCCGTGATCGAAAACTGCCACACCCACTGCCGCGGGTGAAAGAGATACGCCGAAGGCGCTAAATGCGGATGAGATCGAACGATAATCGAAATCCTGCATGATGATTCGGCGTGTCTCACGGATCGAGAGGGCTTCTTCTTCGCTCACTACAAGGATCCCCATCTCGCGCTGCACCCAATCGAGATCATCGTTGAATGAGCGTGCAGCTTCAGGCGTAGCAAAGATCTTGTAGCCAGCATGGATGTGTTTTTCGGCTGCCCAGTGATTCGGTCCTCCGCCCATGGTGGTTCCTGAGAGAAGAATGGTTTCGCCGCGCATTGTAGCTTCTTGGATATTTTGCCGCACAATCATGGTCGGCGATGGCATCACAAGCTTGAAGCCGTTCTCGATACTAAGTTCGGATTGATAGAGGAAGATGTCTTGAGTGCCTGTTCCAATGTCAACAGTGAGAATTTGCACTACGTTTACCTCTGGGGATATCAAAGGAGCGGGAAGAATTGCTTAAAGGATATCAGGCACGCTCTGGTTATGGTTGGACGGCAATCCGCCAGTCTGGTTGAAGATCTCTGCCCGGGTTGTTGGTCAGGTTGCGTTGACCCGACCCATTATTGGTCATCACGTATATTTCCGGGTTTTGATCCCTCGTTGAAGTAAATGCAATCAATTGACCGTCTGGCGAAAAAACCGGTTCTTTATTTCCGAGGCTGTTGGTTAGCGAGGTGGGATCAAGAGCGGGGTTTTCAGTTAAGGAGACATAGATTTCTTGTTTGCCTCTATGTACAGTCCAGTCAAAGGCGAGCAATTGATTATCGGATGACCAGGTGGGGTGATCGGCTCCGATGATGCGGTCTTGCTTGTCGTACCAGGTGGGATCGCCTCCTAGGAGCGAACGTAAAAAGAGCCTGCCGCCAGCACCACGTATCGAGCCAACAACTACGAGTGCGTCACCAGCCGGGGACCATGCGGGAGAATACTCAATTGCGTATCCAAGGGTAAGGTTCCATGGCTCGTCGATAACGCTGCATCCATCAGGAGGCTCCAAGCACTGAACATCCATGAGAAATACCTGTTCAACCTCGTTTACACGGGTGCTCGTGAAGGCCACGCGATTACCCTGGGGTGACCAGGTAGGATCGGTGTCATCTCCGATGTTGTTCGTGATATTGACCGGATCTCCACTTCTATCGGCATTGTAGACGAATATGTCGAGCCCAAGATCGTTCCCGAAATCGTCTGTCCCACCGGCCGAGACATAGAGCAGCCTTTTTCCATCGGGTGACCATCTCGGCTGAAGCTTATCGCCGGGACCAAAGGTCAGTTGAGCTGCATCGCTCCCGTCACCATTCATCGTCCAGATTTGCAGCGTACGGCCATCCTCCCTGTCGCTGATAAATGCGATCCGATCGCTCCCACCGACTATCACCGCTGGTGGTGTCGCTGTGGGTTCTAGCGTTGCTGTCGCGGGAGGAAGAGGGGGGGTGGTTGGATCGACAGATTCTGGGGAGGGGGTAGGTGTGTCCGTTTCTTCAAGTGGAATGACGATCGGAATATCGCTGGTGGGCGAAGATTCGGGATCCGATATCAAACCGGGAAGTAGAATTCCCAATCCTGCGATCATGCCACCTACGATGAGAATGCTGGCTAGAACTGCAATCCCAATCCAGACCCCCGTATTCCGCTTCTTGGCTGGCACATCTCCCTGTATGGGCGCCCGGATAGTTTCAAGCTGGAGCAGCCCGTTTATTCCCGACCTGAAGCTTTCGATATCCGGGAAGCGATTCTCCTGATCCAGCGCCATCCCGCGTTCTAACGCAGCTTCAAGATGCTCAGGGACCTCGGGCTTCAGCTCACGGATCGGGATGAGCCGTTCCTTCTTGAGCATTCTCTGGACGCTGTCTGCTGGTTGTTGACCGCTGAGAAGGGAATACAACGTTGCAGCCAGTGCATATTGGTCACTGCGTGCGTCCGTTCGTTGTCCACCATATTGCTCGGGAGGAGAAAATCCCGGGGTCAATCCACGTGCACCGGTCGTCGTTGCGGATTGGTCGAACACCTTCGCGATACCAAAATCGACGAGCACAACGTTCCCATCAGGCGGAAGTTTTAAGTTGGCTGGTTTGATGTCGCGGTGAATCACGGGTGGTACACGGGTGTGCAAGAAAGTCAACGCGTTGCAAGCAGAATTCCCCCAGGAGACCACCTCATCCGCAGTAGGTGAGCTGTGGTGCGCGTGCAGATGCAGGTCCTCCCCCTCGATGAAATCCATGACGAGGTATTGACGATCTTCGAGGATGAAGTGATCTGTGACCCGCGGCAAGTTGGGGTGGCGTAAGCTTGCTAAGAGTTTTGCCTCACGCCGGAACTGACGTTCGGATTCCGGACCCTGGTTGAGGTTCTCTTTTAACGCAACCTTGATATCAAGGGTTTGGTCGTAGGCGAGGAAGACGGCACCCATTCCACCTTTCCCGAGGCGTCCTTCGATCCGGTATCGATTGTTGAGAATTGATCCAGGCTCTAACGACATAGCGTAAATTGTATGACAGGGAGGGGTCGTGGTCAAACTGCGCTGAGGATATAATTCAAATCCACAAGAGCCGATTTTGAGTTTAAATAACTACCGGGCAGGGATTTTTGGCTGAGGTACAGGTTCTTAGGAGGGTGCTATGATAGTGGGCGCGGTATCGGCGGATTGGGTTGAATTCAAGGATGTATGGGCGCCCGTTCATGCAAGCGTCATCGAAGAGGCGTTTGTGACCATTAATGTGAACGGCGAAGAGCTCGTCACGATCATGTGCACGCCAAAGGAACAAGATTGGCTCGCCCTTGGTTTCATGTGGAATGAAGGGCTCATCGAGCATATGGACCAAGTCGATCATTTGCATATCAGCGAGGATGGTTGCTGCATCGATGTTTGGCTGACCCACGAATTCAAGATGCCCCCCCGCAGGATCATCACCTCTGGTTGTGGGGGCGGGGTCACTTTCAATGAATCGCCTGATCGGATTCCTTCCGTCAACCACGATTTGCATTTGACTCCCGGGCAGCTTCTCAACACATTTCGTAAGCTTCATGTCCCCGGAAGCCTTCATGCCGCTGCTCGGGGAGTTCACACCTCGGGGCTCACGGATGGCGAAGAAATACTCGTACTAGCCGAAGATGTAGGTCGTCACAATACGATCGACAAGCTGCGCGGCGCTTGTCTGATCCAAGGAATCAACCCGCAGGGACGTGCGCTCCTCGCCACCGGCAGGATATCCTCGGAAATGTTGCATAAAGGTGCAATGATGGGCTGTCCGATTGTTGCCTCGAGGAATGCCCCCACCTCAATGTCCATATCCATGGCCGATGCTTCCAGTATTTCGTTGGTTGGCTACGTCAGGAAAGGCTCAATGCGTGTCTATACACATCCTTGGCGACTGGGATACGACGCCGCGAGCTGAAGAACTCCATCCTTTACCCACGATAACTTGGTTCAATCACCCGGGTTGCCATCTTCGTGATGGAAGATGGCGCGGAACTGCGTTTGCATTCGAAGATGCCAAATGGAGTTAGCGGATGGATTCCTGGTTCGTCTTTAACCTGTTACTGGCCGCGT
>CBDVCG010000086.1:0-7173 GCA_965372425.1 uncultured Anaerolineales bacterium | reverse complement strand
CCGACACGGCCCCCGGCGAATCAATCGTGCGACTAGCGCAAGCGGCTGATGTACTCATCCATGAAGCCGGTGGTGAGATGGTCGGTCATTCATCCGCAAGGCAAGCAGGTTCCGTCGCACAGGAAGCCAATGTAGGTCGATTGATGCTTATCCATTATCCGACCCAGGAAGGCGACCCAGAAGAACTGCTGGCTGAAGCGCAAGACGCGTACGATGGTGAAGTGGTGTTAGCAGAGGATTTTATGGAAATCGAATTGGGGTAGAGCAGGGTTGCGGGAAAGTCTCCGACGGTTCTCATTCAACATGTACGGGTGACCCGGCGTATAATCTGCCGTCTCTTTTCGCCGGATGCTGAAGTTCGAAACGCACGCCAACCTCCCGAAGGTTCCAAACCCGCGAGAGGTTTTCTAGCCGTGGAGGGTTATTGTTCAGACAGCCCGGCGCCAGCTGCGCCCCCGACCGTAAATGAGGGGTGCGCGAGATTGGACCTGGAGTGTGCGACTGGGGGATCTTGAGGCATTATCCGGATTGGGTGATTATGTGGCTTCAGCAAATATGAGCTTCCAGGGCTCGTTTATAGGAAAAGCCAGAATGCCCTGAAGCTGGAGGGGTGGATGACAAGCAGGGAATGGGGCGGCAACCCTCATGAAGGCTTTTCCCTTGGAAGGTGCCCCGAAGCTGCGGGACATCCTCACCTCACATTTCTACAGTATATAGAGGAGGACAGTTTCGATTACGATTCTTCCGGTCGCAATGTCGCATGCAGGTAGTGAAAATCACCTCTTGCCGGAACAAGATCGATCACTTCCACCACGGTGAACTCCATATCTCCAAGATGAATGGTCTCACCCTTCTTAGGTGGATTTTCGGTATTCATGATAGCCCCGGGATGATCCTCACCAGATACTACATAGCTGATCTTATAAATCGATGACATCAGGTTCCCTCATCTTCCAGTGAGATTCTGATGACGAAGCTTGAAGGATAGATCCGCAGCGATATTCCGCATCACGATAAAGCCAAAGTGGAGGTTCTCTTCGCACAGTCTCTCAAAGTCATCTCGGTTTATAACGAGGACGTCAGTCACATCTGATGCTGCCTGAATCGTGGCCGACCTCGGACCATGATCGACAAGCGCCATCTCTCCGAATATTTGACCTTCTCCGAGGTGTACTACTGTTCGCGGCTCGAGGTCGGCTGAAGGATGACTACGAATGACCTCGACAAAGCCCTTGCACACGACATATAGTGCCTCCCCCTCCTCGCCTTGCCTGGTAATAACTTCACCTTTGTTAAAGGTTTGGTCTCGGCATACTTTAGCGAGCGAGGCCAGCTCATCGGGGGTTGTACCCTCGAATAGTTCTACGGATTCGAGAATGTCTGTAAAACCCATGCCAGCCTCCTGGTGCATAGATGGGATAGACGTTAGCACATCGACTGTGTATATTGTACAGCAGGATTTCGTCTCCTCCAACCGGTCCCGAGCATAGAAGCCCAAAGCTAGGAAATTTATGTAAAATATGGGAGGATAGAGTAATAATCTGAAATACGAAAAATGGTATACATAATTAGCTTGCGGCTGAATATGGTTGCGGGGCCGCTGTGGTAGAATGAATCCGAGATTTGCCATTCCAAACGGAATTTATCAACATGAGTGTAAAGCATTTCGAGATGCATCAAGGAAGCATCAAATTTACCGCGGAGGATGACTCCTGGCAGGGGGATTCTGTCCGGGGCATCGGATGGAATTTTGTTCATCAAACACATACCTGGCGCCCGCCAACGGATGTGCTTGAAACCGATGAATCCTTTGTCGTGGTAGTTGAACTCGCAGGCATGCGGGGGGTGGAAATATCTGTCACTTTTGAGCGGCAAGTCCTTTCAATAAATGGCAGCCGGTCGGATAAGAACATTCGAAAGGCTTATCATCAAATAGAGATCGACTATGGAGAGTTTGCCGGCAGTGTAAAAATCCCCGCTCCAGTAGATGTTGATCACATCGAAGCGACATATGCAGATGGTTTTTTACGCATCAACCTACCAAAAGCTTCTCCTAAAAGCGTCTCAATTGATGAATAGGCTGAACGCGAACGCTTTTCCTGTTCAGCTCCCTCCCATGTTGAGCGAATTGGAGTGTGTGCAGCTCAAGCTGCGTGCCATGGTGAATACTGAGGTTTAAATGGAAGAGTCATCCTCAAAAATCAAGGTCCATAATGACCAGACGGAGGAGCAGGTCACCTCTGAATCCGTGAAGGTGGACGAGTTTTTCGAAATCCCGGAAGATCTCCCCATCCTCCCGCTGCGAGGGGTCGTCGTTTATCCACATACGGCAACGCCTCTGACCATAGGACAGGCAAGATCAATACAACTCATCGATGATGTCTCCGCAAGCCACCGCCTCATCGGTCTTGTAGCTTCTCGCCATCCAGAGCTTGAGCTGCCGGGACCAGAAGATCTTTTCGAATTCGGTACAGTTGCATCCATACAGCGGCTGTTCCGTGCCCCTGACGGAACGATCCGTTTGATTGCACGTGGATTGTCACGCTTCCGATTGGGTGAATTCTTGGCGACTGAGCCGTACTTGCAAGCTGTCATACACCCGGAGAGCGAGGTGGTAGAAGAGGGTGTGGAAGTTGAAGCCCAGGTCCGTGCAGTCAAGGATTTTTTCCAGCAGATTGCCGATATCGGACCAACACTGCCCAGGGAAATCGTGGGGAGTGTCCTCCTGCTGGAGGATCCATTACATGTCACATATACCATCGCCAATTACCAGCTTATGGAGCTGGAAACCGCCCAAAAAATACTGGAATTTGATTCAACTATAGAGAAGCTCAAGCTGTTGAACAATCTCCTCAGTAGGGAAGTCGAAGTACTCTCACTCGGCCAGCAAATCCAGCAAGAAGCCAGGACCGAAATAGAAAAAGTTCAGCGAGAGTATTTCCTAAGGGAGCAGTTAAAGGCCATCCAGCGAGAACTCGGTGAAGCCGATGAACAGGTCGTCGAAGTGGAGGAATTCCGTCAGAAGATCGACAGCGCGGGGATGCCCGAAGAAGCTGAAAAGCAGGCCCGGAGAGAGTTGGATCGACTGGCCAAGCTCCCAAGCGCAGCTGCAGAGTATGGGGTCATTCGAACCTACCTCGATTGGTTGGCGTCCGTACCCTGGTCGCAAGCAACACGTGATCGACTGGACCTGGGATTTGCTCGTGAGGTCCTCGATGAAGATCACTATGGGTTAGAGGATGTCAAAGAAAGGATTCTCGAATATCTTGCCGTCCGCAAACTTAAATCCGAGCGCGGTAATGATACTCGGGATGAGGAAATCGATGAGATTCGAAAAACGCGCGAAGGCGTCATCCTCTGTTTTGTGGGTCCCCCGGGTGTGGGAAAAACATCTTTAGGGCGTTCGATTGCCCGTGCGATGGATAGGAAGTTCATTCGTATTTCGCTTGGTGGGGTGCACGACGAGGCAGAGATTCGTGGACACCGTCGAACGTACATAGGGGCGATGCCCGGAAGGATCCTTCAAGCCCTTCGTCGGGTCGAGAGCAGAAATCCTGTATTTATGCTCGACGAGGTTGATAAATTGGGCCGGGATTTTCGGGGTGATCCCGCCTCGGCTCTTCTAGAAGTCCTTGATCCTGAGCAAAACAGGGAATTCCGCGACCATTACCTGGAAGTCGCATTTGACCTATCCCAGGTGATGTTCATCACAACGGCGAACTGGTTGGATACGATCCCTGAGCCGCTCTTGGATCGCATGGAAATCATCCGTATCTCGGGCTACACAGAGAGAGAGAAAGTTGAAATTGCTCGTGGATATCTCATCCCGAGACAGATTCGAGAAAATGGTTTGAACAAGGATGAGATCAATTTTACGGTTGAGGGGTTGGAGACGATTGTACGTTCGTACACGCGGGAAGCTGGCGTCAGGAATCTCGAACGTGAAATCGGCCAGATCTGCAGGAAAGTCGCCGCCCGGGTTGCAGAAGGCAAGGTTGTTTCCCAAAAAATCACGCCCAAAGAAGTTCGCAAATTTCTAAAAAAGCCTAAATTTTTCGGACCTGAGGAGCTGATAGAGAGAACCTCTATCCCTGGTGTTGCGACAGGGCTTGCCTATACCGCTACCGGTGGGGATGTGCTTTTCATCGAAGCTACTGCGATGCCGGGGAACAAACAATTCTTGCTTACAGGTTCGCTCGGCCAGGTGATGCAGGAATCTGCACGCGCGGCCTTATCCTATGTCCGAGGTATTTCGAAGGATTTCGATGTGCCAGATGATTTCTGGGACACGCATGATGTCCACATCCATGTGCCGGCTGGTGCACAACCAAAGGATGGTCCATCTGCAGGCGTCACCATGGCCGTCGCCCTGACTTCACTTGCCTCGGGTCGACCTGTTCGATCGGATGTAAGCATGACTGGAGAATTAACTCTTCGGGGGAAGGTGCTTCCCATCGGGGGTGTGAAGGAAAAGGTCCTGGCAGCACATCGAATTGGGTTGAAGACCGTGCTCCTTCCTACACGCAACCAGGTTGATCTGGAGGATATTCCTGACGAGGTTCGTGAGGAGATCCAGTTTGTGTTTACCGATTCGGTTCGGGATGCCATCGATGCCGCGCTCATGCCTGTGGAAAAAAAGAAGTCTAAGAAATCAAAGAAGAAGCAAGGCACAGGCAAATCCACGTCTTCGACCGGGGATAAAAAGACCACGGGATCATCATCGGTTGCCGGGAAATGAGAGCTGATCTGGGAACCCCCATCTCTGTTAAAGTTCTCGTCATCGATGACGATCCAACGATGGTGGCGCTTCTGCACACGCTGCTCGAATTGGAGGGCTATCAAGTCGTAACTGCGGAAGATTGGGGCGATATCGCGGGAGCTGCGATGAAAGCGAATCCTGATGTCGTGCTCATGGATTATTTCCTCCCTGGGACGGATGGAAAAAAAGTTCTGATGGCACTGCGCAGCATGCCAGGGTATGAGCACATCAGCATCATCATGACGTCCGGGATGGATCGTGAGGATGAATGTCTGGAAGCGGGCGCTGACGCATTCTTATTGAAGCCGTATTCGCCCGATCATTTACTCGAGACGATACGAGATTTATCACGTATCGATGGAAAAAATAATTCGCCTGAGAAGGCGTGAAAGGTTTGAAATAATTGTGACAAGGAAGAAAGGAAAGGGATCGTCACGAAAGTGGCACCTAATGGATTTACATCTCCACACTCAGGCTTCCAGTGATTACCAGGAGCCGGATGTGACCTATTTAGATGTCCTGCAGAGATGTGAAAATCGTAATCTCGACATTGTCGCGTTTACCGATCACAACACAATTGCGGGCTATCGCATAATGCATGAAGAAGTGGAACAACTCGAGCTCCTCGAAAAACTCGAAAGGCTTACAGACTCTGAAAAAGAACGGTTAACTGAGTATCGGAGGCTTTTTGAGAAGTTGCTCGTCCTACCCGGGTTTGAGTTTACTGCAACTCTAGGGTTCCATATACTAGGGATATTCCCGGAGGATAAATCTGCGAGAGAAATCGAGCATCTCCTTCTGAATTTAAATATCCCCGGAGAAGAGCTTGATAAAGGCTCCTCAACAGTTGGAGCTAGCGCAGATGTGCTTACGGCCTACCGCGTCATTAACGAGGCAGGAGGTTTGGCTTTTGCTGCACATGCCAACTCTACAAACGGCGTCGCCATGAGAGGCTACGGCTTTGGTGGACAGACAAAGATCGCTTATACGCAAGATGCAAGTTTGCATGCTATCGAAGTCACCGACCTGGGTCAGAAGGGAAGACGCTCCACCGCAGCCTTCTTCAACGGCACCAAACCTGAATACCCTCGACGGATGCACATCATTCAAGGCTCGGATGCACATCGACTCCGTGTAGATCCGAAAAACAAGAAGAACCTTGGGATCGGGGATCGAGCAACGAGCGTTCTTCTCGCGGATGTCTCTTTCGAGGCGTTGATGGAGCTGTTCCAGAGTAATGACTTTGCCCGGACTCGCCCACACTGGCCAACTACCAAGGATGAGTACGATTTTGTAGAACAGGCACGCGAGGATGGACCTACGATCAACCAGGACTTCCATGAGAGCATGACGGTCCGTGGAGGGCACCTCTATGAGATTATCGCCGATGTATGCGCATTTGCGAATACGAACGGCGGAACACTCTATATCGGTGTGTCAGGCGAGAAGAAGAAAGCGCCTGTGGGAATCTCCAATCCCTCAGCTTCGATCCAACAGCTTCAGCGAGAGCTGGGCAGCAGAATAAGCCCTCACCTCCAGTGTCAGGTCGATACGCAGGAGACGCGGGGCAAGAAAGTGATTCGTGTGCTTGTGCCGCATGGTGAAGACCCGCCTTATGCTGTAGACGACAACAAGATTTACGTACGGAGTGAAGGCGAGACAGGTCTGGCGGTCCGAGACGAGATCGTCCAACTCATCTTGCGGGACAAAAGAGAGCCTGATGCAGAAGCTACAGCTCAGGTGGGTGAGTTAGCCGCAACATCTGGTGTGACCGCGCCGAGAACTGGCGTTGAGATTGTGCGTCATGAAGAGCGGAATGGCGTGCGGTATTATACGGTGCGTGATCTCCGCAATGGCAACATGGTTAAAAATGTGACTAAATCATCCGCACGTCGCCTGTGGCACTATGCGATTTCAGAGTACTCCAGTCTGCCCGAAGATCTAGAAAAAGCCTCCATCTCATGGAAAGGTGATTTGGGTGTTATCAAGGAGAGCCGCAGGTGGGGGAAAGTACGCCATGACCTTGCTCAAAAAACAAAGGATGGGATTCGGGTTTATTTCGGTGTTACCGAAGATGGGATTCATGGTGAATGGAAGCAGCTTGTTGGGAACGAGGCTGATTAGGCGAAAAAGAGAATTTTTGGTATATATAGAAATCATGAGAGTATAAGAACGCTAATGCCCTGGCCGGAGTGAACGCGGTCGGGGCATTAGGTTTCACCATAGGATCTAACCATGGAGCACATATGCAAATTCGAGAATTTAACATAGAGTTGGATTACGACGTTATCCGAGTGTTATGGCGAGAAGCAGGATCGGGAATCCAGCTTTCGCCATCCGACGAGCAGGGGGAAATTCGCAAGAAACTTGATCGTGACCCCGATCTTTTCCTGGTTGCGGAGGAAGGAAAGCGG
>CBDVCG010000085.1:0-7196 GCA_965372425.1 uncultured Anaerolineales bacterium | reverse complement strand
AGTCTCTCCTGAGACACACCGCAGATTTCCCCGGATAAGGTACGAATGCTCTCCCCTGATCCTGGCTGCGTTTACGTAGAGCCGCTTTGATCCCTTTGGGGGACTTCACCGTCTCTTGCCAGCTCACCCGGCGCTCCACGCCTCCTACCGCAGTTCTCCTCCATCCAGTCCGGGTTTTGCGCTCCGGCGTCCTTTCCATCAGCAAGCTGATGGATTCCTGTTCCCGGAATCGAGAAGCTTGCTCCTTCCCACGTTGGTTCACACCAGGGCAGTTGTCTTCGGCCAGCGGTTCGTAGGATCAACGTCCGCGCAGGAATTCCACCTCCTGGTAAGCGCCCATGCCGGGCGTATAAAAAAACAGGATGGCACATTGTGCCATCCTCAAATCATCAGAAGATATTTTTTAGTAGAAACCGAATAACCGCAGTGGTGCGTATAATATTTCTGGATAGAGAGCGTCCATGAGGAAGAAAACGGCCAAACAAGCAACTATCAACACGAGACATCCCCCCCCTGCCAATGCCCAACCGACCCGACTTTTCTTCTCCGGCTGTAGTGCTGGTTCATCGGCTGCTGATACTGCCGCTGGCGTTGCTGCTGGCGGAGCCGCCCCTGCAGGTGAGAGGGCTGCGGCTACCGGTTCATCAGCAGGACTCGCAACTGTTGCAGCTGCTTCAAGGGCAATTGCATCGAATGTCATGGTGACATTCTCACCCATGCCAACCAGGTCACCGGGGTTCAATACTCGCGGGGCCATCAACCGCTCCCCATTCACGAAGGATCCATTTGTGGAACCTAAATCTTCGAGGACATGCCCACCAGGTGTTCGTGTCAAGCGTGCATGTTGCCGGGAGATCTCTGCATCGCCAATGACAATGTCATTTGTAACATCTCTCCCAATGAGTAAAACGTCCTTGGATAATTCGAAAACCATCCCGGGATTTGGGCCTGTTTTTATGACAAATCGGAATGATGAAGAAGCCATCACGCCCTCCTTCTCTCGACGGCGATAGTGTACAGTCGGCTGTACGGCGAGTCAACTCTCTTGAGCACTGTTCCGCCTTACGACAAGACGGATTCCCTCCGTTCGTACAACGATGATTCCTTCACCGGCGGCGAGAAATCCCTTATCACACACAGCTGTCCAGAGCTCTCCAGCAACCTGAACGGTACCCTGCGGATCGATATCCGTCCGTGCCTCACCTGTGCGGCCCACCAGCGTGTCCATGCCCACTTCGATAGGTTGACCGGTGTGGCTGAATGTGAAACTGACCCAATAGAAGATAGCCGCCATCCCTGTAGATGCCGTCACCACAAACGGGATAGAGACATGTTCAGCCGAGGTTGTGTTGAACATAATTAACGTTCCCAAAATAAAGAAACCCAGACCGATTAACGTAAAAATTATGCGCTTCCGTGTGCGGTGCTCTAACCCAAAGCAAACGATCGCACCGATGATGAACAGCAAGCCAGCACTGTTCACCTCGAGGTTTAATAAACCAGCTACCCCAAGCGCGAGTGCTATCACACCGAACACGCCGATTATTCCCAGGGCAAGATCGATGATTTCAATTAAAATGGCCAGCAGTCCGAAGACCAGCAGGAGGAAGATAATGTTGGGATTCAGCAGGAAATCTGTGATCAAAATTAGTTCACCTTCGTCGCCTTTTGATAAAAGAATAGCGAGATCTATCGCTGATATGCCCCCTCACCGTGTAATCACCAACTTTATAATGAGTCGATTTCCGATTATATTTATAACACGGTAACAATGCCCTACTTGTTTCGTGCTCTGACTGATTTATAATATCTTCAAGAGACCGAATAGTCGACTTTTACCCCGCACCGATATGCATACGGTCGTGGTTGACTATCGGGGATCATCGCACCTGGATTTACCCTGCAAAGGAGCCAACATGAGACGCATCGATCGCTCCGAGTTCAGAGACGAAGAAGGCATCATCAGCCTTGAGAGCCGCATTCGTGGCACGCTTCAAAATGGTCTGAGTTGGTACGGTGACATGCAGGCCCAAGATGATCTTTACAATCGAATGGGGAAGACGCTGGGAAACGAACATATGCTTCTTTGCAACGTTGTGATCCCCGGAACTACACTCGAAGTTCCAGAAATTCTACTCAGCCCCCAGGGTGTGCGCGTTCTCCTGCCCAGCAGTGTAAAAGGTGTGTTCCGTGCAAAGGGAGAGGAATGGCTGAAATTCAGTGGCGGGGGCAAACGCTTCAGCAAGGCCAGTCCGAATCTTCAAGCCAAGGTACAGCACATGGCAGACACCTTGCTGCCCTATCTTCGAGACCGGGGTTTTCAGCTCCCCGAGATCGAAGCCGTCTTGGTCTTCACAAACCCCCGCACCCATGTGGATACAGCGAAACCTTCCGTGCGCATTGTGCTTGCTGATGCGATTGACCATTTCTCATCCAACCTTCAGCAGTTTCAGCCCATCATGGACCTGGATGATATCAAGGAAATTTCCAAATCGCTTCTTGATCCTCGAGAAGCGGAGGTCGAGCCCGAACCTGCACTAATTCCAGAACCATCGCCGTTCGAGGAACCAGTCCAGCAGGAGTCTTTTGCACTTCCTGAAGGAGAATCCTATTCAGTTGGCGCTCCTGCCATCTCACCAAAAAGTACCCGCCATCTCCGTACTGGACGATCCCCTTTCAGCCAACGACAATTAATCCTTCTGGGGGTGATGGGTCTCGCGGCTATTGCCATCATCGGGGTTTTCGCGATCCTCGTGATCGCAACCACCTTCTACGGTTACTGAACCCATTCCTGCAAACGAGTGAAACTTTTGCCCCCTTTTCTTTCAATCATCATCCCCGCGCATAACGAAGAAGATCGTCTTCCTGGAAGCTTGAAACAGGTGATTGATTTCATCGACGCTCAAGATTACGAGGCGGAAGTCATTATTGTCGAAAATGGCAGTCAGGACCGCACCGCTGAAATCGGGAAGGAGATAGCTGCAGGGCATTCGAGTGTTCGTATCATAGAAGAACCACGCGCCGGAAAGGGACTTGCAGTACGGCGGGGGATGTTAGCTGCGGAAGGAAAGTTCAGATTTATATGTGATGCAGATCTCTCGATGCCCATCGCGGAAGTTAATCGGTTTCTTCCCCCGGTTGCGCCTCCCTATGATGTCGCCATTGCATCACGAGAAGTTCCTGGAGCGAAAAGGTATGGCGAACCGCAATATCGTCATTTTGTCGGTAGAATTTTCAATCTTCTTGTGCGCCTCATCACGCTCCCGGGAATTCAAGATAGCCAATGCGGGTTTAAGTGCTTTCGAGATGAGATCGTTGAAGACCTTTTCCAGGTGCAAGTCATCGACGGCTGGACCTTCGATGTTGAAGTCCTCTTCATCGCCATGCAGCGCGGGTACAAGATCATCGAAATCCCGATCCCCTGGTACTTTAATTCGGGCAGTAGAGTTCGATTAATAAAAGATTCTTCCATCATGTTCAGCGATTTGTTTCGTATTCGCTTGAATTGGCGGCGTGGTTTGTATGCGCGGCCCAGGGGTGAAGATGACCAACCCTGATCTAAGCATGGAATACGAGCTTCGCCAGACAGGGCTTGAGAACATCGCTGGCATAGATGAGGCTGGGCGGGGAGCGTGGGCTGGACCTGTCGTAGCTGCAGCAGTGATTCTCCCCCTAGAACGCTTTGATCTGGCGAAACAGCTCGACGGCGTAAATGATTCCAAACGGATGACATCAAAACAGCGGTCGTATTGGGCGGACCAATTATGCGAGATTGCCACTGCAATTGGCATCGGTGCAAGCACGCAGCAAGAGGTAGACAAGTTGGGTTTACTTCCGGCAACGCGGCTGGCAATGAAGCGTTCAGTCGCCGATCTCAGCCTACAGCCCGAGTTTCTTCTTATTGACCATATCAAGCTTCCCGAACTTGACCAACCTCAGAGGTCGCTATCCTATGGTGATTCTAAGGTCTTATCGATTGCAGCCGCATCGATCATCGCAAAGGTCTCGCGAGACAGCATCATGGTGGATTCCGAGGCTCAATACCCGGGCTACGGCTTTTCAAGGAACAAGGGATACGGCACGAGGGAACATGATACAGCGCTGCATAAACTGGGACCGTGTTCATTTCACCGCTATTCTTATGCACCGGTAGCTGCTTGTGGGATGACCTCAAATTGAACCGAGTCCATCAGCCCTTGTTTTGCGTGGACATCCTCCGATGTTCACACACATAACCCAACGTTCTCCAAACGAGCATTGATTTATAATACGAACACGGTTATCAAGGACAACCGGACATCGTACGGAAATGAATGGGAGCATAATCCTTGTCCCTTAATGCATTCTTCACTCCGCGTTCGATAGCAGTGATTGGCGCCTCGACCAACACGCACAAGCTTGGCTACGCTGTGCTCGAGAATCTGGTCAATGGCGGCTTTCTTTCCGACGAACGCAAGGTTTTTCCTATCAACCCCAAATCGAAGGAAATCCTGGATCTTCCCGCCTTCCCCTCTGTTCTCGACGTCGTCGACCCTATCGACCTGGCAGTGATCGTCATCCCCTACCAACTTGTCCCTGAAGCGCTCCGCACATGCGGAGAAAAGAAAATCCCGGCAGCAATCGTCATCAGCGCTGGATTTAGAGAAGCAGGTATGGAAGGCCTCGAGCGTGAGCAGGAATTGGTTGAGATTACGCGCGAGTACGGTATTCGGTTGATTGGACCCAACTGTTTGGGCGTGATCGATACGATCACACCGATGAATGCATCGTTTTCAGCAGGTATGCCGCCTAAAGGGCCCATGGACTTTATGTCGCAATCGGGGGCATTAGGAACCGCTATTCTCGATTGGGCTCAGGCAGGAAGATTAGGCTTAAGCAAATTCGTCTCCCTTGGCAACAAAGCGGATGTGAGTGAGACCGACTTACTCGGAGCATGGGGTGACGATAGTTCTTCCAGCGTGATCCTTTGCTACATCGAAGGACTGCCAGATGGGCAGGAGTTCATCCGCACAGCCAGGGAAATCTCCAAATCCAAGCCCATCGTAGCGCTGAAGTCCGGGATCACACAAGCTGGTTCTCGCGCGGTAAGCTCACACACCGGCTCTCTCGCAGGATCAGAGCAAGCGTATCAAGCAGCCTTTAATCAAGCAGGTGTCATTCGGGCGGATTCGCTCGAAGATCTCTTTGACTTCGCTCTCGGCTTCGGGTATGTGACACTGTTGAAAGGGGATCGGATCGCAATTGTGACCAACGCAGGAGGCCCGGGCATACTTGCCACCGATGCGCTCGAACGGTCTGGGTTGAAGCTTGCCCGATTCGATCCGGAACGGATCAGGGCGCTTGAGCAATTCCTCCCGGATGCCGCCAGCGCCGCAAATCCCGTCGACGTACTCGGAGATGCACGCGCGGATCGATATAAATTCGCGCTCGAACAAGTCGTATCAGACCCGCATGTGGATGGTGTGCTTGTCATCCTTACCCCGCAAGCGATGACAGAAATCGTCGAGACCGCCGAAGCCGTCGCAGAAATCGCCTCCCGCGTGGATATTCCCCTCCTGGCATGCTTCATGGGAGAGGCCCGCGTCAAAGCCGGCGTCGAAGTTCTTGGAGCGCACAATATTCCTAATTTTGCCTTTCCTGAAAGAGCGGCTCTAGTATTCCAGGCGATGATCAAGTACCGGGATTATCAACTAAAACCGCTCCCTGTATTTGAAACCATCGAAGCCGATCGCCTCACCGTTCGTGAGACTATTGATCGCGTCCTCGGCGAGGGAAGAGTTTCTATCGGTGATGCTGAGGCACGATCGATCATAACTGCCTATGGCATGGATATTCCACCTTCCGAGATCGCGGAAACACCAGATCGAGCCGTCGAAATCGCTTCGGAAATGGGGTACCCAGTCGTATTGAAAATTGCATCTCCGGATATTCTTCATAAGACTGATGTGGGCGGGGTCAAAGTTGGTTTGGGAAATCCGACCGATGTGCGCGATGCATTCGAACTCATGACCTACCGAGCGCAGCGATACCTGCCCGAAGCTCGATTGTGGGGATGTCTTGTACAGAAGATGGTGCCCCCTGGTCTAGAAATACTTATCGGTATGAATCGGGATCCCCAGTTTGGTCCGTTGGTGACTTTCGGGCTCGGGGGCATCTACGTCGAGATCCTTAAAGATGTCGCTTTCCGGGTTGCTCCGTACGCCCGGGAAGAGGTGGACGAGATGCTTTCCGAAATTCGCACAAGCGCGCTCCTCGATGGAGTTAGGGGAGAACCGCCTGTGGACCGAGAGGCGATCATCGATGCATTGATGCGGGTTGGTCAAATGGTCATCGACTTTCCAGAAATAGCAGAGCTTGATATCAATCCTTTTGTTGTATATCCAGAGGGTCAGGGAGGTATCGCCATCGATATGCGTCTGATCCTTAAACCGAACGGTAATTAGAAGGACCATCAGGGAGGTCCCCATGCAATCGCTCTATATCACGTCTGTGTCACCGTACTCGGGAAAGACATCCGTAAGCCTTGCGCTAGGTCGGCAAATGCAATCGGATGGATATTCGATTGGATATATGAAACCTGTGAGCACCCAGCCATGGCGTACACCGGATGGCAGGATTGCGGATGAAGACGCCATGTTCGTCCACAGCACTCTCGGTCTGAAGGGTGATCCAATCGCGGCCTCCCCCGTTGTCGTAACCCCTTCTGTCCTTCGAGAACAACTGAAGGGGATGGTGAAGGAAGATTGGATGAAGAAGATACAGGTGGCGGCAAAAAATGCCGGGAACGGAAAAGATGTGCTGCTCCTGGAAGGGGGTGCCAGTTTGCGAGAAGGATATGCCATGGGGCTCTCCAATCTTCACGTAGCTGAAGTTCTTGGTGCACCCGCCCTCGTAATCGTCCCCTACCGAGGAGAAATGCATCTGGTCGACGATGTGCTCACTGCACGATTTCGGCTTGGCGAACAGCTCATGGGCATCCTGATTAACCAAGCTCCCGAGGAGGGCAGGGATTTTATCGATGAGTATGCAGGACCATTCCTGGAAGAGAAGGAAATTCAGTTGCTCGGTGTTCTTCCAAGCGTGCCAAAACTCTCGGCGCTTTCTGTAGGTGAATTAATTGAACTACTTGATGCCGAGGTTCTAACAGATTCCTACACTCCAGATGCCCTGGCCGAGACGCTTACGGTGGGGGCAAT
>CBDVCG010000084.1:0-7215 GCA_965372425.1 uncultured Anaerolineales bacterium | reverse complement strand
AAATGCAAACTGTTTTTTGAATTTTGAGTACAGAAGAGTGGTTGGCTTTTTTACGTATCGCCGTCGGATTGTGGTGGCTAAAAAGCTTCTTCCATAAGCCATTGAAGAAGTTTGTCTCTGGGCAGATGGCCGATTGGACAATTGCACTGGCAGAAAACCACCCAAGTCGAACTTACGGCAATCTGGTCAAGGCTGTTGTGGAGCCTACCCGAGGATGGTTTGCCTACCTCATCCTGGGGGCAGAATTAGCCATCGGAATTGGTCTCACTTTTGGTATCCTTACACCGGTTGCAGCTCTCGGCGCAATTTTCCTGAATGTGAACTATCTCCTGCTCGCTGGTGTGAAACCCAAAGATCCCACAGTAAATGCCTGCTATCAATGTGAACAGGGGCAAAATCTCATGATGATCGCCTCTGAGATCGTGATATTTGCAACCCTCGCAGGTTCAACGTGGAGTCTGGATAGCTTTCTAGGGTTGTTCTAGAGCCGTTCACGCGGCATAAAGCTAGTTGATTCACGGCTTAAACTTATGTGAAGGTTATCATCCAGTGAAGAACCCCGCAACATCTAAGAAAGCGGGGCATCTTCCAAGTAAAAAGCCTTATTAGGGAGTTCCACGACCATTCCCCGCTTACCTTCATCCCCGCAACTGTAGGGTATTCTGGATTTTTCCCTTAACCCCCCAATGCTGAGGGTAGATCGACGTCCATACGCCGACTACCCTCTTTTTGGCATTCATACGGCTGATGGGCAAATTTCGCCGTATTTTTCGTCATCCTGCGAACATCTTCACTCTATGCCCTATTGACAAAGATGCAAAAAACCTCTATCATTAGCACACTTGTAATTACAGGATTACATATTGTTAATGACAAGATGGTAAGTGAAAGTTCGACCAGAGGCCTGATGGCACCTACAAGCGGCAGTCAAATTCTCTCAAAGTCCCCGATTGATCGGGAATCTCCCATCCCTTACTACGTGCAGTTAAAGAGCGTGCTGGGAACCCAGATCGATTCCGGAGTCTGGCAGCCCGGAGATCAATTACCCAGTGAACCTGAGCTCTGCCGCCAATACGGTGTGAGCCGCACGGTCGTCCGCCAGGCATTGAAAGAGATGAGCTACGAAGGCATTATCATCCGGAGAAAGGGAAAAGGCACGTTCGCAGCAGAACCAAAAATCAGCAGCACCAGCCTGGTGCACTCCCTCTCCGGATTCGCACAGGACATGGCGGAGCGAGGTTTGATGACCATCAACAAGGTCCTGGAACAATCCATCGTCCCCGCCAACCAGAAAGTCGCCTCATTTCTTGAGGTGGATGAGCTCACCCCGCTGATTAAGATTGATCGGCTGCGCTTCGTCGAAGGCGAACCCATCGTCCTGGTCACCTCTTTTCTGCCATACGAGCTATGCCGTGAGCTTGTGCAGGCCAACCTTGAAGAAATGTCCCTCTACGATTACCTGGAGGAGAAGTTCAATTTGAAGATTACGCGCGGCCGCAGGCTCATCGATGCTGTCGTCGCCAACGAATACGAAGCCAACCTCCTCCAGATAGAGATGGGAGCACCCCTCATCCGGGTGGAGAGTGTGAGTTATATCCAGGACGGAACTGCCATCGAGTACTTCATCGCTCTGTTCCGAGCTGATCGCTCGCGTTTCGATGTCGAAATTGCGCACTTCTCAGGCCAACCAGGTCTGCAGCATGCCATGGGTTTGAATCTTGAAGAGGTTTTCCTTGGTTAATATGGACCGCAACAGATTGGGAGCAAGCTAGTGCAGGATCCAGCACGCATTCGTGACCTCGTCCGCAAAGTCGTTTACCGCACGCTCGGTAGGTCGTCGGAGTCACAGCCACGGCGATCATCAACCTCCCTGGTCACCGAACAGGATGTCAAGCAGCTCCCCTTTGGAGGAGAGCTGAGAGTCCCGGGCGGCTCAACCATCACGCCACTCGCCCGGCAGGTTGCCATGGACCAGCATATCACACTAATCATGGATGGTGAGGCTACATCTGAAGCGCTTGCAATTTCGCCGACGAGCCGGGTAAGTCATGAAAGGATCGAGTCGGTTGGACGTCACTACCGACCTCCTCAACGGACGACCGAGCGGCTGTTACATGAATCTGATTTAAATGATCTGC
The DNA here is from genome assembly GCA_965372425.1 of uncultured Anaerolineales bacterium. Lineage (GTDB taxonomy): Bacteria > Chloroflexota > Anaerolineae > Anaerolineales > E44-bin32 > E44-bin32. The sequence goes on along the minus strand of CBDVCG010000084.1, from coordinate 5,077 downwards.
CATTCGGCGCGGAGATTCGTGTGCCCCCCGGATCGATCGTGACGCCGCTCGCACGTCAGGTGGCCATGGTACGACACATTACTATTATCGAGGAGGAAGGTGACGCTTCACAAGCACTCGCAATTATGCCTTCCAGCCAGGTTAGTGAGGAGCGCATTGAAGCCATCGGGCGGCATTATCGCCCGCCCCTACTTGCCCCGGGCGGCATGCTCACCGAACTTGATATCAAGGATCTTCCTTTTGGTGGAGAAATTACCGTACGATCTGGGACTACAATCACGCCGCTCGCCCGACAGGTGGCCATGGATCGCCACGTGACGATTATCGAGGGTACCCCCTCTCAAGCGAGGTCCCATCCTGAGGGTCAAACTTCCGGCCCAGTCACCAGGTCAGATGAGAAGGCGATTGCCATCGGCGCCGACCACGGTGGCGTGACGATGAAGGCGGAGCTCATCGCTTACCTTCAAAAACAAAATTATGGGGTCGTCGACTGTGGCACGAACAGCACGGACTCCGTCGACTACCCGGATTACGCACTCGCTGTCGCTCAGCTCGTTGCGAATGGTCAAGCCTGGCGGGGCATCATCATCGACGGCGCCGGGATTGGTTCTTGCATGGCCGCGAACAAGGTGCCGGGCATCCGAGCGGCGATGTGCTACGACCAGGCCACAGCACTCAATAGTCGTGAACATAACAATGCCAACGTATTAACTCTTGGCGCAGGATTGTTAGGGAGCAGTTTAACCCGTCAGATTGTCCAGACGTGGCTGGATACAGAGTTCGGCGGCGGTCGTCATGCACGTCGCGTCGATAAAATCATGGATATTGAACGGCGATTTTCAAAGTGAATATATACGATAGCCGTTAAAGGAATGGGTATACGTGGGAATGACAGAAATGAAAGAAATGGATCAAGCGACACTCGAACGGATTATTGAACAGATCACACGTCAAGTCCTGATCCTCATGCAGGATGAAGGCAGGAAGCAGTCAAATGGTGCAGGCAGTGTGGAGCTCTCATCCGCGAATTTTGTCGTGCAAGTGCTCCCGGTCGTCAACGCCGGTGCGGATCGCATCGCAAGCACGTTGGGCGTTGCCCCTCAGGATCAAAGCGTGGCGCCGATGATCGATCACACCATTTTGAAACCGGAGGCGACACATGACCAGATCGCGCAATTATGCTACGAGGCCAGAAAGTATCAGTTCGCCTCCGTCTGTATCAATCCAACGAATGTAAAACTATGTGCGGATTTGCTCGAAGGCAGCGACGTTGAAGTATGCACCGTAGTGGGCTTCCCGCTCGGCGCCACACCCACGGAGGTTAAGGTTTTCGAGGCTCAGCAAGCCATCCATGACGGCGCCACAGAAGTGGACATGGTGATCAATGTGGGCGCTTTGAAATCTCGGGATTATGAACTTGTCGAGCAGGACATCGCTGCCATCGCCCGGGTTTGCCATGCCAACAACGCCATCCTGAAAGTCATTATAGAAGCCGCACTGCTTACGGACGAAGAGAAGGTGATCGCCTGCCAATTATCAAAAGTGGCAGAAGCTGATTTTGTAAAGACCTCAACCGGTTTTGGACCCGGGGGCGCCACTCCTGAGGATGTCGCCCTCATGCGCCGCGTGGTCGGACCTACGATAGGCGTGAAAGCTGCCGGTGGGATTCGTACCCGTGAGGATGCAGAGAAGATGATCGCCGCTGGAGCGAACCGCATTGGCGCGAGTGCTAGCGTCAAAATCGTCGGTGGCGAATAGACGATCCAAAGTAAGGAGAAGCGTTTATGACCGTTGACCTAAGAACCTACATCTTTCTTGACAGTTTACAACTGCAACACGCTGGATATTTGGGCACTGTGGTGAAGGGCTTCCTTCCCCTCCCGAACGATACATCCCTGTGGGTCGAGATTTCACCCGGCATTGAGATCAATCGCATCACGGATATCGCCATTAAATCTACGCGTGTTCGACCGGGCATGCAGATCGTTGAACGTTTATTTGGGTTGCTCGAAGTTCATCACCATGATCAGGCAGAGGTTCGAGCTGCTGGTGCAGCGATTCTTGATGCCCTCGGTCTCAAAGAATCAGATCGTATTAAACCTCGAGTCGTTTCTAGTCAGATCATCCGGCACGTGGATGCGCATCAGGTCCAGCTCATCAACCGCATGCGCTATGGACACATGCTCCTTGCCGGTCAAACGCTTTACGTTCTCGAAGTAGAGCCGGCCGGGTACGCGGCACTTGCGGCGAACGAAGCCGAGAAAGCTGCAAATATCAATATCCTCGACGTCCGCGCCTTCGGAAGCTTCGGGCGCGTTTACCTGGGCGGCGAGGAGCAGGACATCATGGCTGGTTATAGCGCAGCCGTAAGTGCCATTGAAGGCGTAAGCGGTCGCGAAATGCCGTCTCGTGGCAAGAAAGAATAAAACGTAATCCCTTCAGGAGACGGACGGCAATTATTTCATCCAACAATCACGAAGCATTGACACGAAAACTTGTCCTTAGGAGGACCAAATGGCAGAAGAATATGGAATGACAGAAGCGTTGGGAATGGTGGAATGCAAGAGCTATCCCGCCATGGTCGAAGCCGCAGATGCGATGGTAAAAGCCGCCAAAGTCGAGTTGGTCTCGTATGAGAAGACCGGCGGCGGCTTTGTGACCGCCGTCGTACGTGGCGATGTAGCTGCAGTGAAAGCTGCAGTTGAAGCAGGCGCCCGTGGAGCAGAGAAGGTCGGTGAAGTCGCAGCCATCCACGTCATCCCGCGCCCACACGCCAATGTGGACGTCACGCTACCGCTCGGTCGGGGACCTGCATCGGAGTAGATCATCCTCCAGAGGTTAACCGATATGGGTGACCGTGCAACGCGGCGGCATCGGCGAGCACCGCACCTTCGGATGCGCACGCACCTGTGGATGCGCACGCACCTGAGGATGCGACGGGATCAGCGCTCTTCCAATCTCGGGACTGAGCTGCATCCAAGATACGGTCAGCTCCTCAACGCTGCTGATATGCACCGGTCACCGGAACGGAGTGTCCTATGCTCTTAGGAAAAGTAGTTGGAACGTTGGTAGCCACGCGGAAAGAGGAAAGCCTGGAGGGTTTGAAGTTCCTTATCCTCCGCCAGCTAGACATCGAAGGAAAGGACATGGGTGGTTACCGTGTCGCCGCGGATGCCGTGGGCGCCGGCCGGGGCGAGGTTGTCCTGTATGCCACAGGCAGCGCAGCACGTCAGACGAAATTCACCCATCAGCGTCCCTGCGATGGGGTCATCATGGCCATCGTCGATGTGCTCGAAGTCGATGGCGACGTGAAGTATGATAAAGCTGAGGCAGGCTGATGTTAGACGACGCTCGGATTGACGCCATTGTAAACCAGGTGATGAGCGAGCTTCGTCAGGGAGAGCGCGTCCGGCATGGCTCCGTGCCAGAGCCGAAACAAGCTGTACAACCGCCTCCTCCAGCGCCATCACTGCGTCATGGCACCAATTTGTACCCTGATGTCGATAGCGCGGCAGCCGCCGCTCGGTTAGCCTTTCAGCAGCTCAACGAGTTGCCACTATCGATCCGGGAGCAGATGATCTCTCATATACGGCGCATCATGCGCGAGAATGCCCAGCTTCTGGCGTACGAAGCCTGGCAGGAAACGGGCATGGGTCGATATGAGGATAAAATCGATAAAAACCTGCTCAATGCCAACAAGGCCCCTGGAACCGAGATCCTCGACCCCACAGCGTGGAGTGGTGATGGAGGATTAACTTTGATCGAGTATGCCCCTTACGGAGTCATCGGGGCGATCATCCCCAGCACCAATCCGACATCATCGGTGATATGTAACACGATTAGTATGGTAGCGGCAGGAAACGCCGTGGTCTTCAACGCTCATCCAGGGGCGAAATCATGCTCCAACCATGCTGTTCAACTGATGAATGAAGCCATCGTTGAAGCGGGGGGGCCTGCAAATCTGGTCTGTGGGTTAGAAGAGCCCACGATTGAAACCGCTCAGGGCATCATGGAGCATAAGGGCATCAACTTGCTGACCGTGACCGGGGGCATCGGCGTCGTCCGCGCTGCCATGTCGAGCGGGAAGAGAGCCATAAGCGCCGGACCCGGAAATCCTCCTGCACTCGTCGACGAAACCGCCGATCTCGAGCAAGCAGGACGCGACATCGTACGCGGCGCTTCTTTTGACAACAACATCATCTGTACGGATGAGAAGGAAGTCTTCGTTGTGAATTCGGTCGCAGATGGTTTGAAGAGGGAGATGATCAAGCACGGCGCCTACGAGATCGACATGGACCAGTGTGACGAGTTAATGAAATCGATCTTCGCAGAGATCCCCCCTCCCGGTCGACACGGACAGATGAACAAGAGCTTTATCGGCAAGAATGCCAATGTGCTCCTTAGAGAAATTGGCATCGAAGTTGGGGATGAAATCCGGCTTGTTATTGTCGATGTTCCGCACGATCACCCCCTTGTCGCCTCTGAACAGATGATGCCCATCATCCCGGTAGTCCGCGTAAAGAATGCTGACGAGGGCATCGATCTAGCCAAGCACTACGAGCATGGTTTCCGGCACACGGCTACGATGCATTCAAAAAACCTGGACAATCTCAGCCGCATGGCGCGTGAGATGGACTGCAGCATATTCGTAAAGAACGGTCCAGCTTTCGCCGGTCTCGGTTTTGGGGGCGAGGGTTTCTGCTCCTACACAATCGCCAGTCCGACGGGTGAAGGAATTACGAATCCGATCAGTTTCAGCAGGATCCGACGGTGTGTTTTGAAAGACTCATTCCGGATTGTGTAAGCCATGATGACAAAGAAGAAAGAAAACATCCTGGAACATCTTAATCCTGCGCTCGCGCTGGTGGAGTTCGGCAGCATCGCCGGGGGGATCCTCGCGGCAGACGCGATGATCAAGAAAGCCCCCATCAACGTGATTAAGACCGGCACCGTCCAACCGGGGAAATATCTCGTGCTGATCGGCGGCTCCGTAGCCGACGTAGAGGAATCGCTCGCCGCAGGTGAGATGGTCGGTGGACGCCATCTTCTCGACACGATTTTTCTCCCCGATGTCCAC
>CBDVCG010000083.1:0-7277 GCA_965372425.1 uncultured Anaerolineales bacterium | reverse complement strand
CAGGCTCCATCAGGTGGACGATGTGGCTATACGCCCGCACAAATTCGCCAGATGTATGGAAGCAGTTCATCCAACTTGAGCGTAGAAGCCGATGGGCACGAGATTCCCATCCATCTTGCCGCAGCCCCCGGAGGACGTAGAGTCCCTCTATTAAAAGCGATGCTGACAACCGCCTGCGAGCGCAACTGCTTCTACTGTCCATTTCGCGCAGGACGCAATTACAAAAGGGTGTCATTTCAAGCCGATGAGCTGGCCCGAACGTTCCACGCTGCATATGAGAAAGGTCTCGTAGACGGTCTCTTTCTCTCCACCGGGATCTTCGCAGGCGGCGCCCAAACCCAGGACAGGTTGATCGACACGGCTGAAATACTGCGTCTAAAACTACACTTCCCCGGCTATCTACATCTTAAAATCATGCCGGGGTCCGAGTATGATCAGGTCTATCGCGCCATGCAGCTTGCGGACCGGGTCTCTACAAACCTTGAAGCCCCCAACCCCTCAAGGCTGACCTCGCTGGCGCCCCAAAAGGAATTCGACAGGGAACTTCTGCAGCCATTGAAGTGGATCGAGAGCATCCGCAGGACGGAACCCCCTCATCTCGGATGGCGAGGGCGCTGGCCCTCAAGCACGACGCAGTTCGTGGTTGGCGCTGCAGGTGAAACGGACCTTGAATTACTCGCCACCGTCGCAGCGCTGAATCGAGACATGGGCATTAAAAGGGCTTACTTCGAAGCGTTTAATCCCATACCCGGAACCCCTTTCGAAAACTTTCCCCAGGCGGATCCGACGCGCCAGCACCGTTTGTATCAGGCATCCTTCCTGTTGAGAGATTATGGATATGAACTCGAGGAGTTCCCTTTTAACGCTGCTGGGGATCTCCCCATCCACAAGGATCCCAAGTCCATCCTTGCGGATCATCTCTATGTCGAATCTCCAGTGGAGGTGAACAGCGCCGCTCGGGAGGTCCTTCTCCGGATCCCAGGGATTGGGCCTCGATCAGCCTCGGCAGTGCTGCAGGCAAGACGGAAAATAAGCCTATCCGATATCGGGCAGCTTCGACGATTGGGTGTCCTGGCTGAGCGTGCCGCACCTTATATTACACTTGCGGGCCGACGACCCGCTCGACAACTGAAGTTATTCTAAGCAATTCCTGCTGTCGTCAGCCCCATCTGATGCTCGGGGCCGGATGTAAATATGCAGGCGTACTGAAGGATAATTTCCCAACCCTGTAACCTACCTCATACCAGGTTTTCACGTTCATTCGCCCCTCCGCATACAATCTGGATCTTTTTAAGTCCAGTATGGGTCACGCTCCCCAAGATTGGTAGGAGTTTTTTGGACAGTCCAACAATGGTCACGCTCCCCAGAACTGGTAGGGGTTTTTTTGAACAGCCCCGCAGAGGTCACACTCCGTAGGGTTGGCTACGGATGTTTGGGACAGCCCACTAGTAACTGTATATTCTATCGGTCCACCCCTCACCTCGATCCTTTCCCCAGCGAGCAACTTCCTAAACCGGTGAGTTGATATCCCCTTTCCCTTTTTCAGGGAGAGGGATTGGGATGAGGGAGGATGAGAGAAAAAACGATCCTCCAAGTAAAAACCGTCTCATATGAACTGAACGAATTCAAACAGTTGAATTGAGCGTTCTAGATGCTCTATACTGAAATTAAACCACCGGTCACTTCTTCGAACACCGGAAGGCTCGAACCATGATCGCGACGATCGATTACCATGTCACCTCGGAATGCACACAAGAGTGCCCATATTGTTGGGGTCCTCAGATCACTGAAAACGTGTGTGATACCGCCGCTGCGGCAGCCATCGTTCGAAAAATTTCCTCCACCGGGGCAAAGCGCATCGTGTTCACGGGTGGCGATCCCCTCTTGAGAGAAGATATTGGCGTCCTGGTGCGTCTTGCCAAACAAGAAGGACTTGAAGTCGCACTATCGACCACGGGCGATCGACTGACCTACGGTTTCCTGAGGGGATATGGTAAATGGATTGATCTCATCTCAATCCCTATCGACGGATCTACCGAAAAGGTATCAGCAAAGACCAAGGAAGCAGGGCACCTTTCTGCCGTCCTCGCAGCCTTCGACATACTGGAGCAATTTCCCGAGATCGACGTAAAGGCCGCAACCCCTGTCACGCGCCACAACCTTCATGATGTTCCGGCGATCATAGCATTGCTTGAACGAGTCGCCTCGAAAATGAAGAATCGCTTCTTCTACAACGTTTTCCAGACGTTCCCGAGATCCATGACCTCAAGAGAATGGGATGAGTTGGTTGTCTCCGTTGAGGAGTTTGTGGCGCTTCGGGACCAAATCGAAGCGGATTCTGTCTCCTTTACAATAAATTGGCTCACACACGAGACTCTCGACCGGCTCTATGTGATGGTATTCCCGGATGGCACCTTGACGGTACCTTCCGGTGGAGAGTATCGGAGTTATGGCCCATTCCTGGATGTTAGAGACCTCGATGCTCTCCTCCTCGAAACTGAATTCGACGCGAAAAAACACCAGCGCCACGCTCTCGGGTGGCAAAAGGAGGTCTGAGCTCAACTACCAGGTACGAATTCAGATTGCGAACTAAAAAGACCGCCCATGATTCTGATCCGGGCGGTCCTTCTACTCATGGGAAATCCTCGAGTTACTCTACTACTGCAGCGTGAGGGTCCCCTCGTCGGGAGATGTATTCTTCGACGAGCAGGAGCTGGTCCCCGGCACGATCGATGACGCTTACTAGTTCGTCCATTGTGGACACTTCCTCCAATTGTTCACTCACGAACCAGTGCAGGAATTGCTGAGCGATAAAATCATGCTGTTCGACCGCGAGCCCCATGATGTCGTTAATTTGATTCGTAACCTCCAGCTCCCAGTCCAACGCCATCTGCACTGCCGCTTTCGCAGAAGGGATCTTACCAGGGGTCTCCGGGATGGCCGGAATTTCGATTTCACCACCGGCCTCGAGGACGTAATGAACGAATTTCAACGCGTGCATTCTTTCTTCATCGGATTGACGGAAGAAGAATGTGGCCAGCTCAGGAAGGTTTTCACCATCGAAATAAGCCGCAATTCTCAGGTATTGGTTGGACGCCCCGAGCTCACTGCCGATTTGGGCGTTCATTTTCTTTGTCATCTCACTGCCGATTAACATGTCACTTTCTCCATTCTTTTATGTTTACTTTATCTGACTAAAAATCATTACATCTATTTGATTCGATGCGGATTCTGAGGGTAGGTGACAATTTTGATTGCACATCAACCGCCCACCCCAAGATAGCTCAGCGCATATTGCGCATCGAGGTAGTTCGGGTTGACGGTCAATGCTGCTTGGAAATCCTCGATGGCGCCGTTAATATCTCCCAATCGATAACGCGCCCAGCCACGCCAGAGCATAGATTCTTCCGCCTTTGAAGTCCGATGGAGCGTGGCATCTGCTAATTCAATCACGTCTTCCTCGCGACCCTGATGGAAATAGGCGATATATGGACCGAACTGGTAGCGCGTGAACCTCCAAGGAAGACCGATCTCCAGAGCACTGTCAAATGCATTGGCGGCCTCGCGATATCGCTCAAAAAAAAGCAGGTTTGTGCCAAGGTTGAACCACGCGAATGGGTCGTCTGCATCCGCTTCGATCTCAGTTGGGGCAACATCGAGAGCCCTTTCGCGGTTTTTCTCCGGGTCTAAATCATCCCCAAGGATCCCCTCAAGGTCAGGAGGGCGATCGGCCGGGTAGAAGTATAAATAAGCCCGATTAAACGCTCGCCACCCTTCATCGAGCGCCGCATACGTCACCTCTTGGTCGGGACCGATGAAAGAATCTTGCGCGATAAACAACGCCTCATTATCATCATAACCCGTGAGAAGCAGGTAATGGCCCGCCCAACCCGCATCCGGTCCATCGCTTTCGATGATGTACCCTTTTTCCACAACGACAGGATAACCCGCGGCGATAAAACCCTTCAGGATGTCTATCGTGCCATTTACCCTGTAGTCCGCAGTCAACCATCCGGCTCGATTGTTCACAAAGTACACGAGTTCATCGATATTAACGTTTCGATCACCCCGATCAGGTTTCACCAAATCTGAGATCGAGTACTGGTCTCCGTCCCACCCAAAATACTTGAGACCAATCGCAAGCGTCGCGGGTCCACAGTTGTTCCAATCTTGCTTTTCCCATTCGGGGGATTCGAGGCTGACGATAGAAGGCAGAGGGGTCGGAGTTAGCGTGGGTAAAACTTCCACGCTAGTCTCCTCACCCTCCAATGTAGAAGAGGGAACCGACGTCGGTGGAATCGCGGCAGCTTCCGCGCCCGACGGAACCGGCAAAGTGTTACCCGGGTAGATCAATCCGCGCACAATGCCACCGGCAGCATCAAGACGCCATTCCAGCTGGTCTTTCACAAAAGGAATCTGGTACACCCCAACGATTATCAGCGCTGTGAGCAAGATCCCCAACATAAACCACATCACACGTGAACGCATTTTGGCATTATAACAGCCGGTGATTTTCGCGAGGTTTGCACGATATTCATTAATCATTTCTTCATTTATAGAAACCCCGGTAAATTCACATCAATCCATGAGGGGTGTCAATGGGTGAATTTTAGTAATCCGGGTGTAAGATTTAATCAATATAATAATATTTCAAGTGCAGTAATCATAAAGGAGTTTGAATGAAGAAAGTTTCCATAGTTCAGGGAACAATAATTGGTGGGATCACTAGTATTCCCGTCCTCGCGATGAGCTATCTTGGGTTCGTTTTAACGGGAGTGCCTTTTGCAGCGTTCGCCCTGTTTGACGGTTTTGTACGCATCCTCCCGGGTCCGATTGTCACGTTTGGCATCGACAGCATGATTACCCTTATGAATTTCATCAATCTTGGATCCGTTTCAGGAAGTGCGAAGACTGCTGAACGTTTGGGAGCAATCATAATATTCATACTTGGGGGAAGCCTATTTGGTGCGATTTTGAGCAGCATTGGTCGAAGACAGCCGAAAAACCTTCTCCTTGGTGGTTTTTTTGGTGGATTGCTCTGGACTCTAATTCTCATGCTCGTAATGGCCTACTTGGGCTTTGGCGCCGTATCGCCTATGGCGGCTCTGATTTGGCTGGGTAGTCTCATGATCGCTTGGGGCCTCCTCCTTGGTTGGGTGATAAAAAGATTACCCAGCATTCTCGCTATGTCCGAGGATGCCCCGATTTCCCGTCGGGGATTCCTGTACATCTTTGGTGGCGGCACCGCCGCGGTCACGCTTGGCGCCATAGGCGTCGCAAGCCTGGTCGGGTCCGAACCCGACACGCCAGTAGTACAAGTATCCGGCACACCTGATCTAAGCACCACGACAGGGACAGCGGCCTCACCATCCAACGATGTGCTTACCTCAAGGATTGAACCCACACTTGGCACAAGAGCAGAAATCACTCCCCCCGGAAAGTTCTACAGCGTAGATATCAACTCTCTCCCACCGAGCATCAACGAAGAGACTTGGAGTCTACCGTTGGTTGGACTTGTAGAACGTCCTTTGACACTTTCACTCGCTGATCTTCGTGCACGACCTGCAGTGAGCCAGGTCATTACCCTCTCCTGTATCTCCAACTCAGTTGGAGGCAGTTTAATCGGCACAGCTTTGTGGAAAGGTGTGCGCCTGCGGGACCTCCTGGAAGAAGCTGGTTTAATGTCGGAGGCTCGTTCGTTGTTCGTCGAGTCAGCCGATGGGTTTTATGAGAGCGTAAGCCGCTTAGACGCGCTGGACGACCGCACGCTGCTTGTATATGAGATGAATGATGCGCCACTCGAGCGCAAACATGGGTATCCGCTGCGCATCTACATCCCCGATCGTTTTGGGATGAAACAACCCAAGTGGATCGAGAGCATTGAAGCGATTAATCACGACGGTCCTGGATACTGGGTAGATCGGGGATGGAGTGAGGAAGCCATTGTACGCATGACCTCTGTCATCGACGACGTTTCAACAAAGGAATTTGATGGGACGATGGGTGTGGTTCCCATCGGCGGCATCGCTTACTCGGGCGCAAAGACGATCAGTAAAGTGGAAGTGCAGATCGATGATGAAACCTGGGCTGAAGCACAGCTTCGCATCCCTCCCCTGAGTCCTCTCACGTGGGTCCAATGGCGCTACGATTGGCAGGGTGCCCCAGGCTCGCATACAGTTCGGGTACGCGCCTTCGATGGCGCAGGTCAATCTCAGGATCCCCAGCAGGGAAGATCACGGCCCGATGGTGCTACAGGGATTCATACACAAGATTTTCGACTATAACGCCATCCCGATAGGAAGCTCGCTCCCCTGGGGTTAACCATCGGTCAATCGGAACGCTAGAAAAAACTAATTTCTCCGACCATCTATTTGTTCTACCCTAACTACAATCTAGGTGCGGGTCGGTCAGCGCTATTTTGGTTTGTCCCCTTCACGCGAGCACGCCCGCCATACAGACCGCACTGCGTCAATCTATCGAACTGGCTGTAGCCGTGTTATATATAACCGATCTTGGCGCCACACAACGAGGTCTGGGTTACTATATATATATTTAAAGGGAAGCACATCATTTGACTACCCGCTTGTGTTTGCCGACGTTGTTACCATGAGTTTGCTCAGACTAGGCTTGTATTTCATCGTGGATAGTTTCGAGCGACGATTGTGTCCCTGGCAAAATATAGGTCCATCATGACGTACGAGACAGCATTACTCATCATCCCTCCTCCACCCGTGCAGGCGTTTTGCTATCCGTGGCGAGAACAGTACGATCAAGAGTCGTTTACCAGAGTCCCTGCGCATATCACCCTTCTTTATACCTTTGTTCCCCCCGAAATCGTCGATGAAGCTGTGACGCAGCTAGAGCAAATATGCGCGGACACCCACCCATTCGAGGTCGTGCTCAGTAAGTACGGCCAATTCGAAGGTGTTCTTTTTCTCGAACCCGAAAACCCGGAACCCATTCTAAATCTCTTCCATAAACTTGCGGAAGCCTTCCCTGAATACGGCGCAATTGAGGGTAGGGAATTTCATCCTCATCTCACGCTGGCGCAATCAGATGATCCAGGGGTTCTTGAGAAGATCAGTCTGCCACCTGAACCACATTTCTCCTTCACGGTGAATAAAATTCATCTCTACCTTGGTTCACCCGACGATGACATCCCCTACGTCCCACGAGCGGTGATCCCTTTTAGAGATGCGTGAGCAATCTTACCGGCTCACAACGCGTCTCCTTTGTCCGCGAGATGTTCAGGTGAATCGCGCCCTGAAGGGAATTTT
>CBDVCG010000082.1:0-7350 GCA_965372425.1 uncultured Anaerolineales bacterium | reverse complement strand
ACGATATCTCATAAATAGTATCCGATGGCAACAAATTCAATAAATTATCTACTAAAAGACATCTCTATCAGTCTACTTATATCAAGTGCAGATAATCAGAGTCGGATATCTTTATTAAGCGGAAGCTACGCCCATCGGGAACTTTCGAATTCTTTCGTTTCGAAAAGATCTATTCTCATAATCAATCTAGGCGAAACTATATGAAAGATGCTTCTTGCAACAATCTCCGAAAGGCTGTTTTGAGGAGAACCGTTTGCTTTCGCCGAAGTCCGTTTATTATGTTGAAGAATTGGTATCCGTCAACATGTTTAGACTCATAAAATTTACTTATAGTATTGTACAACAAGTAGAGAAACAATATATACAAATGAATCCAAACTAAGACTTACTTAAAAAATGGGGGTTTCCTATAAAGAAACCGTACACAATTAATCGTCAGATTCTTCAAACTTTGGAAAGACTTCGAAACCATATCGCTCATGATTCACAATCTTCATTCAATGGATATATGAAGATAATTAAAGATTACTATCGAGTAATACCTTTAAGCATACCTTCCCCAGGTGAATTTCTCCTCACTTATAAACGTAACCAACCATATTTGCTCCTTGAATATATGAACTTCATGAAAAATATTTCTTTTGATCTTACTTAATGATCAAGTTCGCAAATACAAGTATTAGACTTGGAAGTGCATCCTGCGCCTGAATTCGGAAAGGAAGCTTACTGCTCGTAATGTCGAAGAATGCCCCCGAAGCACATCCGAGCACGGGGAGCATCACCCTTGCAGATACTTTTCGGAAAACTCTACGTTTATCCTATAGCTAAAGCTTGCATGGCTTTTCAACCCCTTACCATGGTCACGTGGGACCATAGCCTTGTTGCCCTCCCACTCCCCTTATGCTAGATTCGGTGCACCTTGCACTGAAGTATGGGGATTTAACAGCAGTGGCTCCTAGAAATACCATCGACGACGCATTTATCCATAACCTGACTTGCGCGGTCTGCGCCGCTGAAGCGCTGCATGTCGTGCATGTGGACGACCTCCCGGATTTCGTCGCCTGCGGCGAATGCGAGTCCGCGTTCCTGCTCGAAGACGGCAGTGAGCGCGTCTTCTATGGTCGGGTCCCAAACGAATACCCCGAGACGAGCACTTTCGCGCTCGAGCAGTGGACTTCCCTCGAGCGAGTCCGGGAAAGCGCCGCCGATGAGCGAGAACCTACCGAGGACGTCGACATCGCCTCCCGGCTGGCCTTCGAGGTCCAACCCGAAGAAGATGACACCTTCGACGCGCTCTCTCGCGCCGTCGGCGTACCACTGGCATCCGAACCCATCGAGGAACCGCCTGATGTCCCCGTGCCTCTCGATGAAACACCCCAACTTGAACTCGAAGCCGAAGCTCCAGCACCCGTGGCTCCCGAGCCTGACACACCCGAGCCCGAAGTAGAAGCCGAGGAAGAAGAATCTCCCCCAGACTTGCCATACGGACCACCGCTCACTGACCCGCCGCCGGGGATGCGCTACCGCGTCGTCATCCGTGGGAGCGAGGTCGTCTTTCCCTCAAACGACTGTGCGCACTGCATGCAGTCACCCGTGAAGGGCCGGCTGGCGGTTATTGGCGCGCTACCGAACGGCCAGAAAGTCGGTCAGCGTAAAAAATCGACATTCAACATTCCACTCTGCGCCGACTGCGCCAAGCGCGCAGCCGAGCTCAGCGAGGATGCCAAGAATGCCCGCCTCCAGGCACACCTGCTATCCGCCATTTTCGCCCTCATCCTCGTCATCGGCGCGCTTGGCGTGGGATTCATCAACACCCAGCAGATGGGGCTGCCCGGGCTCATCATCCTTCTCATCCTCGGAATCATCGGTTATACACTCCCGGCGATGATCTTGCTCGGCCGCGTGGGGAAACATCCCCCACCACCGGATGCAGTCTATGTGCGTTCGACGCTGCTCGTGCCGCGTGAGACACAGGGTCTCGAGACGGCTTTCGAATGGCGCAATGAGGTCTACGCGAACGAATTCTACGAAGGCAACGAAGCAAATGCGCTCGGTCGCCTGATTTCCGTCAAGGACCGTGCCGCACAACCCGACCTTCCCGGGTGATCGCGGGAGATCTCAGCCAGGGAAACCATGACCGCACCTCTCGCTTCAGATTTTTCCAAGCCAGCTCAGGACCCAGGTCAGCGTTTTCGCCGTCTTCTGTCTGAGGCGTCAAAGACATCCCCCAATGATCCCTTACCGGCTTCCATCCTAGAAGATCTGCCCGAAGAAGCCCGGCGGCTTCTTGGAGGGGGGGATGCTCCAGAGCAAAAGAGCGGCTCAGACGACCTGCACGGCACACTCGAGGAATCCTTGCGCGATCAGGGTTATGTTCTTGAAAAAGATACCTAGGGGGTCGTACGCTTCGGTGGGGACCTGCACAATAACACCGGATCTATCAGCCTATACGACATCGTCCGTATGGCTGCCGATCTCGACGGCGGGATCCAGCAGACGACCGATCTGCACCACTGCCCCGATTGCCAGGCGGCTGCCCCTTCCGGCGTGACTATATGCCAATGGTGCGGCACCCCCATCCACTGATTTCAAACAAATTCCGAGAATAAGAAGCTTTATTTCATACCGAAATCTTGTGATGCACTTTCTCACACTTGCGTGTCTTAACGCCATTTCCCTATCCCCATTCCCTTATTCTCAAAGACACATGCTTTCCTGATCAACTAACTTCCTACCTGATATCGACCTCACTTCCCCCCCTGTTATAATTAAGTTTTGCAATTCGAACATCGCAGCATACACAGGTAGAGCATATTGCAGGAAAACATCGTCGTCGTCGGTGCACGCGTGCACAATTTGAAGAACCTCACCGTGGAGATCCCGCGCGAGAAGCTCGTCGTGATTTCGGGCATCTCCGGGTCAGGAAAGTCGTCGCTTGCCTTCGATACCATCTTTGCTGAAGGACAGCGGCGCTACGTCGAATCACTCTCGGCGTACGCGCGTCAGTTCCTCGGTCAGCTTGACAAACCCGATGTCGATTACATCGATGGGCTCTCCCCAGCGATCTCGATCGACCAACGCGGCGTGTCGCATAACCCCCGCTCGACGGTGGGTACGGTGACGGAGGTGTACGATTATCTGCGTCTGCTCTTCGCCCGCATCGGTCAACCCCACTGTCCCATCTGCGGCAAAGAGCTGCTCAAACAATCCGCACAGGAGATCGTCGACGCCATCGGTACGATGTCCGCCGACACCCGCATTCTCATCCTGGCGCCGCTCGTCCGTGGCCGCAAGGGCACTCACCTCGGCGTCATCGATGAAATCCGCCGCTCCGGTTTTGTGCGCGTTCGGGTGGACGGAGAAGTACACTTGGTCGAGGACGAGTTCGAACTGGATCGCTATAAGAAGCACGACATCGAAGCCGTTGTGGATCGCCTCATCATCGAAAGACTGGAAGGGGGGGAGGCTTCCGCTTTCAGCTCGCGCCTGACCGACTCGATCGAGACTGCGCTGCGCTGGGGGGACGGCATGATGCTGATGACGAATCTAAGCGCGGATCCACCCATCGACACACCTTTTTCCGAACATCTCGCCTGCCCTGACCATGGCACCACCCTCGTCGAGATCGAACCGCGCACTTTTTCCTTCAACACGCCCCACGGCGCCTGCCCAGAGTGCCAGGGCCTCGGCATCAAGCTCGAGATCGATCCTGATCTGGTGCTCCCAGATCGCTCGCTCTCCATCTCCGAAGGCGCGATCGCCGCTATGGAGTGGTCCCCTCAGGACAAGGAGCGGCAGGGATACTACGTCCAGATGGTCGGCGCGGTCTCGGACTACTACGGCATCGACCTCGATGCGCCGGTTTCTGAGCTCTCCGATGAGCACATCAACATCCTGCTACACGGTTCGGGCGATGAAAAGGTGCCCATCCATTACCACAACACAGAAGGCAGAGAGACGAGCTACAGCATCGCCTTCGAAGGCATCATCGGTAATCTGGAGCGCCGCTACCGCGAGACGAACTCCGACTTCATTCGCGAGAAGATCCAGAACTATATGAGCGAACACCACTGCCCGACATGCGACGGTAAACGGCTGCGGTCAGAGGCATTAGCGGTTACGCTGGACGAGGTCAATATCGTGGAGGTCACCCAATGGCCGGTGCAGCGGACGCTCAAATGGGTGAAGAGATTGAAGGGCCGCTCAACACCGCTGGATTCACGTCAGAAGAAGATTGCCAAGCGGGTGCTCAAGGAGATCGAGGACCGCCTCGGGTTCCTCGTCAACGTCGGATTGGATTACCTCACACTCAACCGCTCGGCCGGCTCGCTATCTGGCGGGGAGGCGCAGCGCATCCGCCTCGCCACGCAGATCGGCTCACGGCTGATGGGTGTTCTCTATGTGCTCGATGAACCTTCCATCGGGCTGCACCCGCGCGACAACGCCCGCCTTATCCGTACGCTAGAAGGCATGCGAGATCTTGGCAACACCGTCCTCATCGTCGAACATGACGAAGCCACCATCCGGGCTGCGGATTGGGTCATCGACCTGGGACCCGGCGCCGGGGAAGCAGGTGGGTACGTCGTTGCCGAAGGCACGGTGGATGAAGTTGCGAGGAACAAGAAATCCATCACCGGCAAGTACCTCGCAGGCGAACTCGAAATTCCCACGCCCGAAACGCGCCGGTCAGGGAACGGCAAGTTCCTTACCGTCATCGGTGCAAGAGAGAACAACCTGAAAGACCTCACCGTGCGCATCCCGCTGGGGAACTTCGTCTGCATCACAGGTGTATCAGGCTCCGGAAAATCGACGCTCATGGTCGAGGTGCTCTACAAGGCGCTTGCCCAGAGTCTGCATGGTTCCAAGAAGCGCGCCGGCGAGCATGATGGCATTGAGGGGCAGGAACACATCTACAAGGTCATCAGCATCGATCAAACCCCGATCGGGAGGACGCCGCGCTCGAACCCCGGCACATACACCGGGCTTTTCGATCACATCCGGTCCCTATTCGCGGAGCTTCCCGAATCGAAGATCCGGGGATACAAGCCTGGTCGCTTCTCGTTCAACGTGCACGGCGGTCGGTGCGAGGCCTGCCAGGGACAAGGTCAGCTCCGCATTGAGATGCAGTTCCTGCCCGATGTCTACGTCCCATGTGAGGTCTGTCATGGGGCTCGCTTCAACCGTGAGACGCTCCAGGTGCGTTTTAAAGACCACACCATCGCAGATGTGCTCGATATGACCATCGATGAAGGCATCGATCTTTTCGCCGCCTTTCCACCCATGGTCCGCCGCCTGCAAACGCTCCAGGATGTCGGGCTGGGCTATATCAAAATCGGCCAGCCTGCAACTACGCTTTCAGGCGGTGAGGCCCAACGCGTCAAGCTCTCACGGGAGCTGTCCAAACGCAGCAATGGGCACACGCTCTATGTACTCGACGAACCATCCGTCGGGCTGCACGCCGCAGATGTCCACAAGCTCATCGAAGTGCTTCAGCGTCTTGTTGATCAGGACAACACGGTGCTCATCATCGAACATCACCCGGACATCATCAAGGTCTCGGATTGGGTCATCGATCTTGGTCCCGATGGCGGTGATGCCGGCGGCCAGCTCGTCACCGAGGGCACACCCGAACAAGTCTGTAAGGAGAAGGACTCGTACACCGGGCAGTTCCTCAAAGCACACATCAAATGCGCATGATGCTCCCCCTGACCTGCTGAACCACATCCTATTCGTTCACCTGTTCGATTTCCCAATTCACTTCGATCCATATAAGATTCATTCGTCCCAACCTGAGGAGGTTTTCCAATGTCGCAAACGTTTGATGTGATTGTCATCGGCGCCGGAATCATGGGCTGTTCGACCGCGCTCGAACTTGCGAAACGTGATCTAAAAGTCGCCGTACTTGAGAAAAGTGTCATCGGGGTCGGGTCGACGGGAAAATCCTCCGCCATCATCCGCCAGCATTATTCGAACGAGACCACCGCCCGTATGGCGCTGCACAGCTTGCGCGTCTTTCAGAATTTCGACGAACAGGTCGGTGGTGAATGTGGTTTCGTCCAGACCGGGTTCCTGGCGCTTGTCCCTGAGAGCGATGTAGGGGGACTGCGTGAGAACATCGCGCTGCAGCAGCGCGTGGGGATCCAGACCGAGATTCTGTCCCGTGATGAGATTCGTGAACGGTGGCCTGATTTCGTCATCGAAGATCTCGTCGAAGCGGCTTATGAACCGGAATCTGGGTACGCCGATCCCAATGACACGCTGAATGCCTTTGCGGCAGCTTGCCGCCGCCTCGGTGTCCCCGTGCTGCAGGAGACAGAGGTCACCGGGATTCGCATGACCTCGGGCAAAGCCCAGGGGGTTGACACACCGACCGAACGATTCGACGCGCCCAAGATCGTCAACTGCACGGGCGCCTGGGGTGCGCAGGTGGCTGAGATGGCGGGCGTAACCACACCGATCAACTCCTGCCGCGTACAGGTCGGTTTTTTCAAGCGTCCTCCCACCCACCAACACGGGCATCCCGTCGTCGCCGATTTCGTCAACGCTGTCTACTGGCGTGTTGAGACAGGGGGACTGTCCATGGTGGGTCTTATCGATCCCGAAGAGGAGGATTACATCGTTGACCCGGACAACTTCAATGAGAGCGTGGATTTCGATTTCATCCTTGATGCCGGTGAACGTTTCGTGCGGCGGTATCCGGCCATGGAGGCGAGCGAGAGTACGGGTGGGTTTGCGGCGCTCTATGGCATCACACCGGATTGGCATCCCATCATCGACGAACCGGATGCAGGTAGCGGGATATACATCTGCGCCGGGTTCAGCGGTCATGGCTTCAAGCTCGGACCAGCCGTGGGTTTGATCACCGCGGACATGGTCACCGGCCAGATCACACCCGACATGGATCGCGCCATGTTCCGGTTGAGCAGATATGACGAGGGTGATCCCGTTCGGGGGCAGTACGAGTACAGTATTGTGGGGTAAGCGGACAGTGGTGATCTGATCCATGAAAAAGGAGAAAAAAGGAAGCCGCCAATTTTGGCGGCTTTTTCTGTTCGAATATTGTGTCGTGGAACCGATCCACTCATTCGTACCGCAGCGCTTCGACAGGTTCCAAATCTGCAGCTCGTTTCGCAGGATAAATCCCAAAGAACAGGCCCACGGCTGTGGAGAACAAGGTCGCCAGCAAGATGGCATCGATCCCGATTGCAGGACTCAGATCAACATCGGAGTTTGCCGCGATGATACCCACGAGCGACGCCAGCGCCCAACCGAGTCCGATTCCTATTAATCCACCAATCATGCTCAGCAGCGCCGATTCGGTCAAGAACTGGAGCATGATATCTCGTTTGC
>CBDVCG010000081.1:0-7362 GCA_965372425.1 uncultured Anaerolineales bacterium | reverse complement strand
TGCGGCAACACCACCTGGGCCTCGGGGTCACCGAACCGCACGTTGAACTCGAGGAGCACCGGACCGTTCTCTGTGAGCATGAGCCCGGCGTACAACACCCCGCGGAAGTCGATCCCGCGCCGTTGCAGCACGCTGAGGGTCGGCTCGACGGCCTCGTCCATGACGCGATCGACCACATCGGGGTCTGCGAGGGGCACCGGTGAGTACGCCTCCGAAGGCGTGACATGCGAAGCCTGCCACGGTGCCTACATCGAGGGTCACCCCGAAGTACGTATGCCCATCAATCCAGACCATGAATTGTGCGCCTCGTGCCATAAGTTCACCACCGATGAGTGGGAGCACAGTGGTCATGGCCAAGCGGGTATCCAATGTCAGGCCTGTCACGATCCCCACGCACAGAAGCCGCTCGCGCCCACCGTAACCGAGCTTTGCAGCAATTGCCACAAGGATCCCGGGGCATCGTTCACTCATGGGACCCACGCAGATGCCGGTCTGGAGTGCAGCAACTGCCACATGTACACCAGCCCACGCACGACCCACCCGATCGAAGGATTGGTGCCCACCGGACACACGTTTACAATCGGCTCGGAAGCATGTATCGGCTGCCATCAAGACTCCGTGCATTCACGTGATGAAATTATCAGGCTTCAGGGTGAGGTGACCACGTTGGGAGATATCGATCCGGAGGAACTGAGAAAGCTGGTCCAAGAACAAGAGGCCGCCATCACAGAGCTTGAAACGCAGCGTTCCGTGCGCTTGTATACCGGCCTGGCCCAGGGCGCCATCGTCGGTCTCGCGGTCGGCGCGACCGTCGCATGGGTGCTGAGCCGCAGCCTCAGATTTGTCGAAGTGGAAGGAGACGAGGATGAGCAAGAGTCGGAAGAAGCTTAAGGCCGACCTGACTAGGCGCGATTTTGGGCTGATCGCCGGCGTTGCGGCAGGTTCGGCTGTCTTCGCTCAGCTCGTCACGACCGGGCCACTATCCCCGTTTGGCGCCCTCAAACAGCGGCAGTTGAGCGAGGAGGACTACGAACATCAGGAGGTTGAAAAATACCACTGGGGCATGGTCATCGATTTGAATAAATGCATCGGCTGCGAATACTGCCAGAGAACGTGTAATGCCACCAATGATGTGAGCCCCGGAAAACCCTGGAACATCGTTGTCGAAGATGAGACTACCGCCGGGGAGACCTTCTACTTCAGTCGACCCTGTCTGCACTGTCAGCATGCGCCCTGCGTCGAGGTGTGTCCCGTGCAAGCCACGTATGTGCGTGACGACGGTCTGGTCATGATGGATTACGACCGCTGCATCGGCTGCCGCTACTGCGAGGTCGCCTGTCCTTATGACGCTCGGAAATTCAATTGGGAAATATGGGAAGGAGAAAACCCCTACGTCCCCACATGGGGAGTCCCTGAAGTTCCCCGCAGACCGCGCGGCGTGGTTGAAAAATGCACCTTCTGTGTCCAGCGCATCGATTATGGCTATGAGAACGGGCTTACCCCTGGTGAAGATTATGATGCCACACCTGCTTGCGTAAACATCTGCCCGGTGGGCGCTCGAATTTTCGGTAATCTTCACGATCCCGAAAGCACAATCTCGAAATATCTGGATACATTCGCGACCGTCCAGCTCAGGGAAGAACTGGGCACCGAAGCGAGCGTGTACTATATTCCATTAGGGGAGGAGACATGACCACCACAACCCTTTCCCAGAAAAGACCCTCCCTCTCGCTCGCTGCAGTCATCTGGATCGGGCTCATTGGCGGTTTCCTCGTCATCGGCTTGATCTCAGCATTTTTTGTCCTCAGGGATGGGCTTGTCGTCACCAACCTTTCCGATTCTGTCCCCTGGGGCTTGTGGATCACCATCGATCTTTCTGCGATCGCATTGGGCGCTGGAGCGTTCACGCTCTCCGCAGTCGTCTACATCTTCAATGTCAAACACTTCCGACCAATCGTACGTCTTGCGATTCTGGTTGGCCTCATTGGCTACACAACCGCGCTGCTCACGCTGGTGATGGACATCGGAAGACCGGATCGATTCTGGCACCCCTGGGTGTATTGGAATGTGCACTCCGTATTATGGGAAATCACCTGGTGCATCACTATCTATCTCGTCATCATGCTCATCGAATTTGCCCCAGTTATTGCCGAGCATCCCTTCTTCGATCGATGGCCAAGTGTGAGCGTGATCGCCGGTCAACTGCACAAAGCGGCGCCATTCCTTGCCGTGCTTGGTTTGCTGATATCCCTCCTGCATCAGTCCTCGCTTGGCGCGACATACGGGATCCTGAAATCAAGACCCATCTGGTTCAAACCAAGCATGCCCATCATGTTCATCATTTCGGCTATCGCCGTTGGACCTGCCATCACCATGGCGCTCGCCTGGATTGTGGAGTGGATTTCGGATGGCAAGAAAAAGCTGCCGCATGACCTCCTCTATTCGATCGCACGGTTCAGCGGACTTGCGTTGCTGGTCTATGCCTACATCAAATTCTGGGATCTCGCTGAGGTCGCATACTACGGGCGAACACCTGGTTCTGAGAATGCTTTCGAAGTGTTGAGTCAACACACACCCTATGGGTTCGGATTCTGGGTCGTGGAAGTCATCCTCGGAATCGTGATCCCCGTAATCATCTTCCTGCACCCCCGCTTCCGGAAAAATCCGCGAGCACTGGTCGTGGGAGCATTTCTCGCCGCACTTGGCCTGGTCTTCAGCCGCTGGAATGTGACCGTATCCGGTCTGATCGTCCCGCTCAATTACGCGCTAGGTACATTGTTCGAGGTGTCGCCGGCTGATTACTCCCCGAGTCTGATCGAGTGGGGCGTCATCATCGGTGTGCTGGGATACGTCATGCTTCTTTTCACGGTTGCGGTGTACTTCCTGCCCATTTTTGAATACGAGGATGAAAAAGCCCACTAAAAATTTATTGACAAGCTCTAAGGATTTAAGAAATGATAGACGTACACCTCGGTGTACGTCTGTTCCTTAATTAAAGCCACCGGAGGGATCAACGTGGACGAACCTAGTTTCATCTTGACCACCCTGCTCATCGTGCGACTTCTCCTACCACTCACATTACTGTTGTTGCTCTCCTCTCTTGTGAATCGCCTGGGTTGGATCTCGGATCTTGAACCATAGGCCAAAGCCACGGTCAGCTATCCTGACACCAAACTGGCGATCAGCCAGTGCGTGTGATGCACATATTTTTTCCCACCCCCCGATTTGATCAACCGCCTCCCAATATGTATCTATGCGCTATTGGCGCATGAGGCACCATCCGTTTCAGGATGGATGATGGAGCATCTACGTCTGGGGGAGGTCACCACCCTAACATGAACAAATCTCAAACCCATCACGGATGTTCAAAATCTCTGAAAATGATAAAATAAAGCTTCGTCCTGAAGCCGGTGCTAGCAACAAGCGATTGAAGAGCGCATCGGCTTCATCGTCGAAACCTATCATCTCAGGACCCGCCGAGTACCGATGAATTCATCTAGCACCTGTCCTTCGACACCAGAAAATCCTCCCTTCAGCCGATATCATCCATACAAGCCAGGTATCCTCTCCATACTTGGAAGCATTTCACGAGATGACACTATCTCGGGCTGTCGGCAGTTTCCACCTACCAATATTCCTATGATTCTTATAGGTCACAACTGATGAGATCGCGTTTGTGGGTCATCCCCTTCGCGGTTGGCGTGCTCTTAGTTACCGCCATAACGCCCGCGCTCATCGAATCGCCCGTGCGAGGACAAGGCATTAGCAACGAAACTTGTCTCGAGTGCCACAGCGATCCCAATCTCTTGATGGTCCTGGACAACGGCGAGCTTATGTCGGTCTATGTCGACGAGGATGAGTACCTTCAATCCGTGCACGGAGATGGGGGCTACGCTTGCGTCCAGTGCCATACAGATATTGGCGACTACCCCCACCCCGAATCGAGCTACACCGATCGTCGGGATCTTTCGCTCCAACTTTACAACGCTTGCTTCCGCTGTCATTCCGGTCAATACGAAAAAACACTCGACAGTGTACATCAGAAAGCGCGTGATGAGGGGGTTCGTGACGCAGCGATATGCACCGACTGCCATGGGTCACACGACACGCAGAGGATCACCGACCCTGAAACCCACCAACTCACCCCAGAAGCGCACGTTGCGGTCCCGCTGACCTGTGCGCAGTGCCATAATGCCATCTATGAGAAATACCTCGATAGTGTGCACGGTTCCGCGCTCACGGAGGGCAATCCTGATGTGCCAACATGCATCGACTGCCACGGCGTCCACAGCATCGAGGACCCCACGACAGCAGCTTTCCGGCTTCAATCCCCCGCCATGTGTGCGGATTGTCACGCCGACGAGGAGTTGATGGAAGAGTACGATCTATCGACGGACGTGCTCGATACCTATGTGGCGGATTTTCATGGAACGACGGTTAAACTTTTCGAGAAGACCACGCCAGATGCGGAGACGAACAAACCCGTCTGCTACGATTGCCACGGGATCCACGATATTAAACGTACCGATGATCCTGAGAAGGGACTTCATGTTCGTGAAAACCTCCTGGCGCGCTGCCAGGTGTGCCACCCTGATGCCACGGCAAATTTTCCCGATTCATGGCTCTCGCACTATATTCCATCACCAGATCAGGCACCGTTGGTATATTACGTAAACTTGTTTTACTCCGTCTTAATCCCAGTAGTTGTTGGTGGCATGACCGTACTCGTAGGTCTGGATGTTTTCGCCGGCATTCGACTTCGCAGGAAGGATAGATCGAGAGCCGCGGCTCAGATCGAGCCAGATCTTGCCATTAAGGCCCAAGGTGATGTTGATGAGTCTTTCAGGGCTACATTCAATGTGGATGAAATGAAGGACCGGTCTTCTCAAGAAATGCGAGAGGATGATCCTCCGACTAGCCCCGCGGATGATGAGGGAAATCTGGATGAGTGAGAAGGTTCGAATCGAAAACGGTATGAGTGATGAGCGATTTCTGAGGTTTGAACGGGCGAAACGGATTGAACACGCTGCCCTATTGCTCTCCATGACCATCCTGGCGTTTACGGGACTGCCGCAGAAGTTTCCGGATGCAGCCATCAGCACTTTCATTATCGATCTCCTTGGAGGGATCGAGATCACCCGCATTGTCCATCGAACGGCGGCGGTTGTGCTTGGCCTGGTGAGCATCTACCACATCATCGCCGTCGGCTACCGGCTGTACGTGCGCCGTGTCTCGTGGAGCATTCTTCCCTTCCTCCAGGATTTCAAGGATTTTTTTCAAGACCTCAAGTGGTACTTCGGGTTGAGCGATGAGCGTGCTCGTTATGACCGCTATGCCTACCCCGAAAAAATCGAGTACTGGGCCGTGGTCTGGGGCACAGTAATCATGGGGATCACAGGATTTATGATGTGGAACCCCATTGCGACAGCTAAGTGGTTTCCTGGTGAGGTTATTCCAGCCGCGAAGGTCGCCCACGGTCTCGAGGCCATCCTCGCTGTACTCGCTATCCTGATCTGGCATTTTTACAATGTACATCTGCGACACTTTAACCGCAGCATCTTCAGCGGGTTCCTTTCCAGAAACGAGATGGGTGAGGAGCATCCCACGGAGCTCGAACGGATAGATGAGGGCATCGTGCATCGTGAACCGACACATCAGGTTCGACGTGGGCGCGAGATGATTTTCTTTCCAATTGCGGCATTCGTAAGCGCGTTTATGGTCGCTGGTCTCATCGCCTTCGTCACCTTCGAGCAAACGAGTATCACCACCTTACCGCCTGATGAATCGGCGGCTGCATTTGTGACGCGCATTCCTCCGCCCACGGCTACACTCCCGCCCACCCCCACACCCTCCGAGATTCAGGCTGCGTCCTGGAACGGCGGTTTCGAAGCGCTCTTCCGCAATCGCTGCGGTAGCTGTCACGGCGTGACCTCGGTGGGCGGTCTCTCTCTAGCCACATACCAAAGCGCGCTCATCGGAGGCAATAACGGACCTGCGATCGTGCCTCGCAGCCCGGAGGACAGCCTGCTCCTCCAGATCCAGTTCGAGGGCGATCACCCCGGTCAACTCACCGAGGGTGAAATTGAACAGGTGATCGATTGGATCGCGGCAGGAGCACCCGAGAATTAGCATCACCTCCCAAATTTCACCTACATTGTGCGATAATAGGGCTCTGTTTATAATTCCACCGGGGTCTGGGGAGGCTATCGATGTTGAAGCGTTTCACCAGCAATTTGCGGTCTTTTTTTCTGCCGTCATCTAACTCACCGCTTTTCGTGCGACTGCTGCCCTTCATCATCTTGGGTGGGATCACGCTCTTCGTGCTCACTGCGGGTGTATTTGCCTGGGAATATACGAACTCGCCCGAATTCTGCGGAACCGCCTGCCACACCATGCCACCAGAATACACGTCCTATCTCGCCTCCCCGCATGCACGGGTTGATTGTGTTGAATGCCATATAGGACGAGATTTTGTCGCGACACGCATTGGACGTAAAGCAGGAGACATAAAGCACATCATTGCGCTGGCCTTCAAAACCTATGAGTTTCCTATTCATGCAGAAACTATGCGCCCGGCGCGCGAGACCTGCGAGACCTGTCACTTCCCCGAGAAATTCTCGGACGACAGCCTCCGTGAAATCCGTACCTTTGCAGATGACCTGGCGAATACACCTTCCAGTATCTACATAACGTTGAAAACCGGTGGTGGGACAAAACGCGAAGGTTTAGGGAGAGGAATCCACTGGCATATCGAGAATGAAGTGAATTACTATGCTTCAGATCAAGATGAACAAGATATCCCTTACGTTCAAGTTGTTTCAGACGATGGAACTATCGAAGAGTATTTTGACATTGAATCTGATTTCGATCCGTTGAGCATATCTCCAGAAGATCTCAACCAAATGGATTGCATTACGTGCCACAATCGAATAACTCATCTTGTGCCAAATCCCGAAGCGGCGGTCGACGAGATGATGACGCGCGGTGCGATCTCGCCCCTGATCCCGGAAATTCGTAGAAAATCCATCGAAGCCATACGCACATCTTACGATTCCAAAGCTCATGCGCTTAATGGGATTGCTGGATTACGAGATTACTATCGCATAAACTACGGCGCTTTTTATCAGATCAATAAAGAACTTATCAATTCCGCCGTGGATGCTCTTGTCGAATACTATGATTCCTCCGTGTTCCCGGAGCAAAAATCGGATTGGGAGTCCCACATTAACAACATGGGGCACACGAACACAGCCGGTTGTTTCCGTTGTCACGATGGAAAGCACTTAAACATAGAGGAAGAGGCTATACGACTTGAATGCAATTTGTGTCACTCCATCCCCACCGTCGTAGGTCCCTCTGATT
>CBDVCG010000080.1:0-7389 GCA_965372425.1 uncultured Anaerolineales bacterium | reverse complement strand
ATCGGCTTACCAAGCCTCATGGCACTGAGGATGCCGGTGACGACGCCGCTCGGTTTGCCCATCTCGTACGACCTTCAAGACCCGACACTCGTGGTATTACTCTGGCTTGTGTTCGGTTTGGTTGGATTGGGTTTGGGTGGTCTGTATCATCGGAATTTAGCCAAACAGCTTGCCCCTGAAACAAATTTTTCAAGTGGGTGGACAATTTGGATACGCTTAATCATTCTCGCAGTTCTTGGCTATCTAGTCGTATTTATCTTTTTTACAGCGTCTGCGCTAATCGGAGGCGAGGCAGGAATAATGTATGTCGCACTTCCGATTGCATTCATCGCCGGAATGTACCTGGCGTTTACCCCTCACGGCATTGTGAGTTTCAGGTACGGCATTTTTAAAGCCATCAGGGAAAGCGTTCGACTGGTGAGATGGAACTTCTTCCCTGCCGTGGGCTACATTTTTATTGCATTCATGGTTATGTGGGTGACGACGACCCAAATATGGGTGCTCCCAGATGAAGATTCCTGGTTCATGCTGCTGGCAATGCTGGGCCATTCCTTTCTGAGCGCGACTTTGCTCGCTGGGAGCTACGCCTTTTTTCAAGGACGACATTCCTGGCTCACAGAAAGCCTGTCTACCAAACCAGTAGAGACATTGAATGGAGATCCTTCTGAAGGAGAATCAGCAGAACCATGAAATTTGCAGCCAGGAAGACAGGGCTTGTTTGTTTGATAAATGAGCAGCCGCTCGGTCGTTTCCGCCCAACCATTCTGCTCAATAAGATGAAGTAAGGAGAAGGGATTGTGACAAAGCGAGCGCGGAAGGTTAGCAGCTACGCAGCAAAAGATATTCAGGTTTTGGAAGGCTTGGAAGCCGTTCGACTGCGTCCTGGCATGTATGTCGGTGGAACAGATGTTAAAGCACTTCACCACCTTGTCTACGAGGTCGTGGATAACTCGATCGATGAGGCGCTCGCCGGAGCGTGTGATCAAATCGATGTCGTGCTCCACGAAGATGGGAGCGTGACCGTTGAAGATGACGGCCGTGGCATCCCCGTTGGTATTCATCCCGAGAAGAAAAAACCAGCGCTCGAAATAGTCATGACCGTGCTCCATGCCGGTGCGAAATTCGGTGGGGAAGGGTACAAAGTTTCTGGCGGCCTGCATGGCGTCGGGGTTTCAGCGGTAAATGCGCTTTCGGAATGGTGTGAGGTTGAGGTGAAGCGGGATGGACAGATCCATCACCAGCGTTATGAACGAGGTGCCCCGATGGGCCCGGTGGAAGTAATCGGGAAAGTCCCCAAGAAAGAAACCGGTACAAAGACGACATTTATGTTCGACAAAACCATTTTCAAGGGTGACTTCACCTATAAATTTGAGACTCTTGTACAACGATTCCGCGAAATGGCTTTTGTGACCCGCGGGGTTACCATCAATCTCCTGAATGAGAGCGACGGTCGCGAGATGGGGTTCTACTTCGAGGGAGGGGTCACCTCCTTCGTGGCGTACCTCAACCTTAATCGCACGGTTCTTCATCCCGTGGTTCATGCCGACAAAGAGGCTGATGGGATGGGGATCGAAGTCGCCCTGCAGTATACGGATGCTTTCGCAGAGTCGGTTTACTCCTTTGCAAACACGATCAACACGGTCGATGGCGGCACCCACCTTACGGGTCTCCGTGCCGCAATTACGCGCACCATCAACGACTACGCACGCAAAAACAATCTTCTCAAAGACTCGGATCCGAATTTCAGCGGCGATGACACGCGCGAGGGTCTCACCGCGATCGTAAGCATCAAGCACCACGATCCACAGTTTGAAAGTCAAACGAAGGTCAAACTCATGAACGCGGAGGTGCAGACGCTCGTACAGAAGGTGTGGGGCGAGTCGTTCGGCGAGTTTCTGGAAGGCAATCCCCGCGCGGCGAAAGCCATTGTCCAAAAATGTCTTACCTCTGCACGTGCCCGGGATGCAGCGAAAAAAGCTCGTGATCTGGTAATTCGCAAGAGCGCCCTGGAAAGCCTGACACTTCCCGGAAAGCTCGCAGATTGCTCGGAAAAGGATCCGAATAAGTGTGAGCTATATATTGTCGAGGGTGACTCGGCCGGTGGTTCGGCAAAGCAAGGTCGCGATCGTCACTTCCAGGCCATCCTGCCACTGCGGGGTAAGATCCTAAACACGGAGCGAGCTCGGCTAGACAAGATCCTCTCGAATAACGAGGTTAGAGCGCTCATCTCCGCGCTCGGCACGAGTGTTGGGGAAAGCTTCAATCTTGAGGGGCTGCGCTATGGGCGGGTGATCATCATGACCGATGCAGATGTGGACGGGAGTCATATCCGCACCCTGCTTCTTACATTTTTCTTCCGATACATGTCCTTGCTGATCGAGGAAGGTCATCTCTTCGTTGCGCAGCCTCCGCTTTACCTCATCACGCATAAGAAGAAGAAGAACTACGCCTATTCAGAGGCTGAGCGAGACAAGCTGCTGAAGGAGTTAGGTCTGGACGGAAAAAAAGCTTCGATCCAACGTTATAAGGGGTTGGGAGAGATGAATCCTGATCAGCTCTGGGAGACGACGATGGATCCTGCAAATCGAACACTGCTTCAGGTGACGATTGAGGATGGAGCTGCAGCGGATCGGACTTTCGATATGCTCATGGGGGCGGCTGTTCCACCACGCCGTCGGTTCATCATTACCCACGCGAAAGAAGTCCGAAACCTGGACGTCTGAGACGTCGATTATGTATTTGTAAAGTTCCTGAGTCGATGTCCTGCTCAGGAACTTTTTTCTATTAGTATTCCCAGAATACCCGATAGCTTGTTGGCGGTATGAGCGGGCATGCAGAGGTTTGGGAGCGGCGACCCCGATGACGATTGTTCCGCTATGGATGCCCCGCAGCTTACTACGGCGTAATTTCTTTAATTGGCTAAGGTCCTATCCAAGAGCAGATTCGCCGCTTTTAGCTTCGTAATACGGTTGGTCACCCGAGGCATGGTCCGTCATGTCAACGATATTCTGTACTTCGGGGACGGATTCACGGATCATTACCTCGACGCCTTGCTTGAGGGTCACATCAACTAAGCCACATCCCTGGCAACCGCCGCCAAAAGCGATGTAAGCAGTATCTTCCTTAAATTCAACAAGAGAGACAAAGCCGCCGTGGGAGGAGATCCCCGGGTTAACTTTGGTATCAAGAACTACCTGGATGGATTGCGCGGTCGGGTCTTCCCAGAGGGGATTGGGATTATCCACCGAAAACCCTCGCTGGAAATTATCATCCTTGTAATCAACGGTCGCACCTTCAAGGTTCTGGGCGCTGTCTTGATCGATAAGCACGTTGAAGGATTCCATGTTCAGCTCAATGTCATCGGGCGATTTTTCGTCAGCAGGAACAAAACGGAGCGAGTAGAGGAAGCCGCCAGGTCCTCTGCCCATAATTTGCATTCGCAGCACCACATCTTCCTGGGCTTTAGCTTCGATGATCTCTGTGATCTTTTCTCGAGCAGCCTCAGTAAACTCGACCATTTTTCCCTCCAGACTGAATTAATGTGAATTATACCGCGAGGGAAGGGTGGAGAATGCTTAATTACCGGGATTTCTTCCTTTCGCTAAATAAGGAATAATATTTATGATAAGTATTGACTATATTTTTTAAACGTGCTAGCATCAGGTCGGGATAATGATTATGGGAAAAAGCCAGATTATCCCGTAGATACTGCGGGGTTATTCATTCGAAGGTATTGTGAGGGTGTGAAAATGAATGATCAATTTATTGGTAGATTTGATAAGGACGCCTTGGGTCACGAATATATCGAAGAAATTACAAAAACGCCCCTACTCACCGCCGAGGAGGAAGTCAACCTCTCGGGACGGATCCGGCTGGCTCGCAAAGCGCGACAGCAACTTGCTGAAGGCGTCAGTCAAGGGGAGAAAGTGTCCCTGGGTCGCATCATCGAGGATGGCGCTGCAGCCCGTGAGCACCTGCTCATGGCCAACACCCGTCTCGTCATTAGCGTGGCCAAACGCTATACCGATCGTGGGATCCCATTTCTCGATCTCGTCCATGAAGGTATCATCGGATTAATCCGAGCGACGAAGAAGTTTGATCCTGGGATGGGCAATCGATTCAGCACCTATGCCACCTGGTGGATCCGGCAGGCCATCACCCGAGCAATCGATAATCATGGACGCACGATCCGATTACCCGTGCATAAAAATGTTGAGATTAACCGTTTGTCTGCGGCGAGGAATCGTCTCCTTCAAGATATTGGACGCAATCCCACGATTGAAGAATTAGCCAATACCCTCGAACGCACTCAGGAAGAGATCCATGAGATTTTGCGGATTGGACAATCACCGATCTCATTGGAAACCCCCCAGGATGAGGAAGACGGCCGCGTGCTCGGTGATTCACTTCCCGATATCGATATGCCCTCCCCGGAAGAGTTCACGACCCGTTCCTTGATGCAGGAACAGGTGCGTGCCGTCATCGATGCACTTCCCATGCGGGAAGCCCAGGTCTTACTATTAAGGTACGGCTTCCACGATGGAAAATCGCATACGCTTCAGGAAGTAGGTGATCGAATGGGGATCACGCGCGAACGTGTTCGACAGATAGAAAACCAGGCGCTCACCAAACTTCGCGTGGCGGGAGACCGCATCAACTAACAAACTACAAGCGCTACCCAGTGCGATTAGTATCCCGGATACTCCAGGTATCAGGGATACTTTACGTGTGTGCAACTTTTCAGATGGATAAGGTGTAATACTCTATAAGCATGGAAGGTCCCTCAGACAGGCGCCTCGTCCTAAGGACGCGTCAAGGCGATGATGAAGCGTACGGTGATTTGGTGTCACGCCACCAAAACTCGGTATTCAATGTTTGCTACCGACTTATGGGCGAACGCAGAGAAGCTGAGGATATGAGCCAGGAAGCATTCATCAGAGCCTACGCGAGACTGGATACGTTCGATGTTGAACGTCCATTTGGTCCCTGGATTCGACGGGTGGCGACCAACTTATGCATAAACCGGATCAAGAAGTTCAAACCCGGTCAGGTCCAACTAGATGATGAA
This sequence comes from uncultured Anaerolineales bacterium, assembly GCA_965372425.1. GTDB lineage: Bacteria > Chloroflexota > Anaerolineae > Anaerolineales > E44-bin32 > E44-bin32. The sequence continues at coordinate 2,321 of CBDVCG010000080.1, read as the reverse complement.
TTTGATGAGCCTATCGATACGCGAAATCCTGGTCCTGAAGGTCAGCGCATACGAGTTGAGCGAGAGATCACGGTCAGATGTGCAATTGTTGAGCTGCCCCCTCACTATCGAGCCGTGATCGAGCTGAGACATTTTCAGGACCTCACCTATGCTGAGATTTCTGAGACGCTCAGTATTCCGATGAGTGATGTAAAGAGTCATCTCTATCGTGCTCGACGTGAACTTGCAGAAAGGCTCAATGTCCATGACGTTTAACACCCGCGAACATCCAGAAGAAGACCGCCTGCACGAATACCTCGACGAGCTCTTGAATTCTGAAGAGCGACGAGAACTTGAAGCTCATACATCATCTTGCGAGCAGTGTGCCGGGGAACTTGAACGATTGTCGGGAGTATTTTCCGAATTATCCATGTTAGCGGAGATTCCCCTCGAAGCGGATCTGTCGAGGGCGGTATTAAGGGCCATCCAGGAGAATGCGCGTCGTCGAGCAGGTACACGTATAGCGATAGCGCTTCAGATAAGCCTGCTCCTGATGATCATCTTCTTGATTGGTCCAAATATCTATTCCTTCTTGACGCGCCTCTCAGGATTTCTCGAGCCTGCTACGGTGTCAACTTGGCTTTTGGAGAGTTTTGTCCTCTTCCAAGCGAGTATTGGCCTCTCTATACAGAGCATTAGGCATGAGTTGGTTGAGCTTCTTGGGTTCAATTTCCTCTTCGATCAATTATCCATACAAACGACGCGTTTGATCAGCATCGTCGGTGGAGTTTTTATCTTGTGGCTAATAGGGAACACAGTGTTGCTTCGTGATTCAAGTCGCTTAAATCGTTCTTCGTAGCCGGCAATCATCATGGTTGCTGAACTGGATGCCGTTATTTCGAATAACATTGAGAAAAAAAGGAGCAAATGATGGATTCAGCAGTCGCAATTATCTTCCTCGCCGTTGGCGTAGTTGTCTCACTCGTGGCGTTTTTTACAGTCGTAAATGTCCTCTTCAGCAGCCTGGTGACCAGGATTGAAGATAAATCGGACGACTCACCCGGGAGATCTTTCTTTCTGGGCTTGCTTAACACCGTCTTCATCGCCGTGCTCTCCGTGGCGTTGTGGTCGATCGCAGAAAACTCAGGCATAGGCATCCTTGCTGTTCCAGCTCTTGTCCTCCTCTCGCTGTTCGCAATCGGTGTGATTTTCGGCGGCACTTCCATGGTACGCACGATCGGAAAACGACTTTACCCAGATCGGGAGGAGCGCACGCAGATGTTGTGGGGAGGCTTGATCAGCGTGCTCGCATGTACGGTCCCTTATATCGGATGGTTCTTGCTCCTGCCCTACCTGCTTCTGCGCGGGTTCGGTGCTTTCTTGATGACATTGACCGCAGCGTATCGAGCCAGACGGAGGCCTGCTGTTGAAACTGAATAAACCTGGTCATGATCGAAGATTTAGGCGCCCAAGTTCATTATCGAAGATCATTTCCTACGGGAGGATTGAAGAGCCTTGAGGAGAGGGCGCGACAATCAAGGAATGCTTAATCTAAAACCACGTTACTATTCTGAAAGATCTTTCTTTGTACACAGCACTCAAAGAAAGTGAATGCCTTGCATGAAGCTAGCTATGTTTGAGTGTCTTTATTCTCCTAACACTTTTCTCTATCCACGAATGCATCCTATCGGAACGAGGACCCACCAGCCTCTAATCATAGATTCGCATCCGATTCTCATCATCGAATAACCCGCTAGATTCTTCTTCCACAGCCCATGCCGCGACTTTTTCCGATTTCTTGCTGTAACCCTATCAAAGACCACGCCACTTTTTAGTGAAAGGATTGATCATGTCTGATGTATACGCAATTTTTGGGACATTGCTTGCTCTGGGAATCGCATTTCCAGGGATGCTCACAGCGTTCTGGCTGCTATTCCCAGCCATCGTTGAGAAGACGGAAACGAGGATCGAGTCTGCACCCTGGAAGAGTTTCTGGCTCGGAATTGGTGCGGCGATCGGCGTTGGGGTCCCAGTAGTGGTCCTGTTCAATCTTCCCCTCGGCGGTCTCCAGTTTCTCGGGTTTATGATCTTACTGCTGGCTCTGGGGATTTCTACATTTGGCGCTGCAGGGATAGCGCTCCTCATGGGCAGGCGCATCCATAATCATTCCGACCAAGAATTAAGCACGACGAAGAGTTTCGTGTTGGGGGGGATCGCGCTTGCGCTAGCTGCTGCTTTCCCAATCGTGGGTTGGTTCCTTGTTATTCCGGCTTCACTCTTTATCTCATTCGGCAGTTCGCTTTTTGTCTTATTCAGACAGCCTGAGCCCAGCGGACAAATCG
>CBDVCG010000079.1:0-7493 GCA_965372425.1 uncultured Anaerolineales bacterium | reverse complement strand
CGTAATCTCGAGAAGGCCATAATCTACCCTCACCCCATCCCCTCTCCCTTAAATTGAGCGAGGCCTTAATTCACAGATTTGAGAAGACGCATTAAAAAAATGTATCCCGGATACTAGCGGTATCCGGGATACTGTTCTTCTCAGGGTATCAGAAAACGCCTTTGTGTAATCAGAACAATTATTTTGCGGTAGGTTCACCCAGAATTAGCGTCCCCCAGGTTGTCGGATTGGCTAATTTCCTCGTAATCACGCTGGAGACCATCGATTGCCAGGTTGCCGTCCCGGGCAGGTCATTATCGGATAGGGATAGCGCAAATCCGTAGGATGCTCCTTCGGAGGGTGTGATCCCAAACACGACCCATGGAATCTTTGCCTCGAGGTCATATCCTTCACCACGCTTGATGGCCTTTACCACCACGGATGTGAGCCAGGATTCCTGCGCTCGTGGAAACCAGCGATAGGCTTCCTCTGATCGGGATCCGAAGTTCCCGGGAGAGAGACCAATTTGGAAATCATCTGCACTGAGTGTGGTGGTCGTGAAATCTCCTTTTAAATCCGCATCAAGCTGGATTTCAACATCATCACCCTTGTACATGTACCTTCCACTGGATATTTGCACGAATTTATCATCCGTTCGCTTTACTGCAAGATATAGGTTGGAAGTATCCCAACCGATGTAGTAGATGGCAGATACATCGCTCGGACCTGTCCAATTCGCCCTTGCATAGGATGGAGCTTGATCGGCCTTATACGCCGTGGTATCCCATTCACTTAGCTCACCGTCGATGATCGGCGCCGCGGACATGAACGCAGCCACAACCGGTGTGCCGTTCGGTCTTTGTCCTGCTGGCACCGTACTTATCGGTGGGGTTGCTGCAGTGTCCTGAGGTGTGCCCGTAGATGTGGGCAGCCCCTCTATGGGAGGTGTTTCTGTGAAGGTCGGTACGAGGATCACGGGGGTGGAGGTGGCCGTAGCATCGAAAATAGCCGTGTGGGTTAGGTTGGGTGTTGGGAATGTGAAGGGAGTCGGGGAAGATGCGCCCGGAAATGAGCATGCACTTACGACGATTGCCAGCAGCATGACAGAAAAGAATGTCCGTGATTTCAGCATACCAACCTCCATGAAATCAAGCCATGTAGGGTAGATTTTACACTTAAACATCGGCAGGCGATATTCTAACCAAGATTGGGTTGAGTTCATGTTCGGAGCTCAGTTTCCGACCGCAAAAAGCCGTGAACCTGGTAGAGGGTTGGATGTAAGCAGCGGGTTGGCCATGAGGAATAATGTTGATTTGATTGGGGTCGATCACCAAACGGTTCTTTGTGGATCTAAAATCATCCTGCCTGACGAGAGACACCGTGCCGCTTTTTGCGGAACGGTGTCTGTAGATCAGGTGGGGCGGGTGGGAGTCGAACCCACAAAGAGTTGCCTCCGGAGGATTTTAAGTCCCCTGCGTCTGCCAATTCCGCCACCGCCCCCCGCAAATATTGTAATCGCGGCGTGGATAACGTCAAGTAGGGGTGGACCCTACAGATTTGTCATTGCGAGGAGCCCGACAGGGCGACGCTTATCCTGAGCGAAGTCGAAGGATCGCAATCCCGACCGAAAGATTCGAGAATACGAACGTGGAGATTGCCACGCCTCGGGGCAAGCGTCTCGGCTAATGACATTAATATTTCGGTATCGGGTCGGCAAGTGGATCGGACCCTACGATAGATCGGGAATCTGTGATGTGTAGGGGTGAGCCTTCGTGCTCGATTCTGGTTATCCATCTGAGGTAATGCCTCAGGGCTACCACGAAGGGCGGCCCCTACGCGTGGTTGACCAACCTGTAGGGGCGGACCCGTGTGTCCGCCCGCCCTCGGGTCAGAGATATTCGGATGATCTAGCGGAGGCTCCGATGATCCGAGCATTATTTCGGATTTTAAGCAGCGATAAATCGAACTCACCGCTATGCTATAATCCGGCGAAGAGAGGTTTTTACGCATGTTTAAGAACATCACAAAAGTGTTAAGCGGTGATCCGCTGAAAAAACTACTGGATAAATACCGCGAAACCGTGGAGGAAATCAACAGCCTGGAGACATCCATCCACGCGTTATCTGACGATGACCTTCGCAATAAGACAAGCGAGTTCCGATCCCGGATCTCTGCGGGAGAGACGCTCGACGATTTGCTGGTCGAAACTTTCGCTGTTGTCCGCGAAGCGGCCATTCGCTCGATTGGGATGCGTCACTTCGATGTCCAGTTGGTTGGGGGGATTGCGCTTCATCAAGGTAACATCATCGAAATGAAAACCGGTGAGGGGAAGACCCTCGTCGCCACAATGCCCATCTTCTTGAACGCTCTGGAAGGTGAGGGTGTTCACCTTATAACAGTGAACGACTATTTAGCACGTCGTGATGCTCGCTGGATGGGTCCCGTTTTCGATTTTCTGGGGTTGAGTGTTGGCGTACTTCAGGAAGCAGCTCGAACCGAGCATGGACGCAAGGCCTTCATCTACGATCCTGAGAAGACGTCATCTCAAGAGGATGTCCATCAGCTCACCCTCGTCGACCGAAAGCAAGCTTACGGGGCAGATGTGACCTACGGAACGAACAATGAGTTTGGTTTTGATTATCTGCGTGACAACATGGCTCGCACGATCGAGGCTCGCTCTCAGCGAGGTCATCATTATGCCATCCTTGACGAGGTCGATAATATCTTGATCGATGAGGCCAGGACGCCCTTAATCATCTCTGGCCCATCACATGACGATCCCGATCTCTACCTTCAGATGGCGCGGGTGGTTAAACAGCTGCGACCAGAAGATTTTGAAGTCAGCGAAAAAGATCGAACGGTAGCATTAAATGAAATTGGTGAGGATCATGTTGAAGAGCTGTTGAATACGCCCTTGCGTGATCCTGATCGACCGGAAGACATCACCCCTGAACAAGCGAGACTTCTTGGTCACCTGGAGCAAGCGTTACGGGCGGAGCACCTCTTCGCGCGCAATAAGGATTACGTGATCCAGGGCGGAAAGGCGATTATCGTCGATGAATTTACCGGCAGATTGATGGCAGGACGGAGATGGTCCGACGGCCTTCATCAAGCGGTCGAGGCGAAGGAAGGTGTGAAAGTAAGGCAGGAGAATGTCACCTATGCAACCATCACGCTGCAGAACTACTTCCGGATGTATGCCAAGCTGGCAGGGATGACGGGAACCGCAGTAACAGAAGCGGAGGAGTTCAGCAAAATTTATGACGTGGATGTTGTGCCGCTGCCCACAAATCTTGAGTTTATTGTCATGCAGCCGGAATCTGACCTTGTCACTGTGGGGTATTCGGAAAACGGGAATAAATTCACCTATTTCTCACGCAAGGATGATCCTGATAACAACCCCGTATTCTGGCAGAGGAAAGATTACCAGGACGTCGTCTATCGGACCGAGGAAGCGAAACTGCGTGCCATCGCGCTGGAGATCTTGAGGCGTCATGCTATCGGTCAACCCATGCTTGTGGGCACGACTTCGGTCGAGCTTTCAGAAAGATTATCCAACCGACTTCGAGCCGATGCGCTTCAAAAACTGATGAACATCGAGGTGCTTCGGGATGCGTTCTTAGCGGCGAATGACTTACCAGATGACGGCATCCGTATTGAGGCACTGGAGTTCTTGAACAAGCCATTAGGCGAGGTGAAACCACAGGACCTTCGACCACTTGCAAGAGAACTGAATGTGTCTCTGAATCCGGCAAGCCCGGAGAATTTAGAACGCGTCCTCCGTATCATGGATCTCGGTGAGATGTATCGTGAAACCGTTGAATCTGCGTTGAAGAGCGGCATATCGCATAATGTGCTCAATGCCGAAAGACATGATGAAGAATCCGCCATCATTGCATGGGCCGGCTCACTCGGTGCGGTCACGATCGCTACGAATATGGCTGGTCGTGGTGTCGATATTAAACTCGGGGGTGAGATCGCCGAGGAGATTCTTGCCGCCGTGAACCGAGTGCTCCGGCGTGCTGGGCACGAGGATCCTGCAAATATGAGCGTAGAGGAGCGTATGGACGCCCTCGGAACTGTCGGGCCTGATGAAATTGGTATTTACGGTTCTGAAATTGAAAAACTAAAATCCTTCATGGCAGACGCGAGTCGAGTGCGCGAAGTAGGAGGATTGCACGTCTTGGGTTCAGAACGGCATGACTCGAGGCGCATAGATAACCAGCTTCGCGGGCGAGCAGCACGTCAGGGAGATGCGGGATCTTCACAGTTCTTCCTGTCGCTTGAAGACGAATTAATGCGGCTGTTTGGCGGTATTCAGGTTTCGAATCTCATGCAGCGTTTGAATATCGATGATTCCGTTCCGATTGGGCATAGCATCGTGAATAAGACCATCGAACAAGCCCAGACCCGTGTTGAGGGAGCGAACTTTGACACCCGAAAGCATCTTCTTGATTATGACGATGTACTGAACCAGCAGCGAGAGGTTTTCTACAACCAGCGAAACAGGGTCTTTACTAAAGATGATTTGAGTGAAGACATCGCCAGCATGCTGCAAGTTGAGGTTGAGGTGCATGTTGAAAGCGCCCTCATAGATCCAGAAGGACCCTGGCGGCTTCTCGCCTGGCTGGAAGAGACACAGCCGACGATTGGGCTTGAATCAGATACCCCATACCCGAGCTACATGCTGAAGCTGCTGCTGGAATCACTTGCGGATAAGAAAGAACCGGAATCCTTGACGGATGCGCTCCTTGTGATCGCTGAGGATTCCATGAATTCCCATGGGCAGCATCTGGAGAGAGCAATATCGGAGCAATATGCGCGCGTCATCGAACGTATTGACGACCAGGTCGAGCAGCGAGTGGAAACTGCTGAGATCGCTGTCGAATCCGCGATGATCGAATCAGAGGAGAGCGGACAACCGGTGAATGCACAGCAGCTTGTAGGTATGGTGGAACATGCTGCCGGGTTGAAAATACAGATGGACTCGGCAAGTTTAGCTGGTGTCCGGGACGATCCTGGTGTATTCCTCGAGCAGATACCTCAGCTGGTTGAGGCAAGCATGGGGGTTCGTTTGTGGGCAGGTTTACTGCACAGCGTCGAGCGCAGGGTGGGCGAACCACTTGGTCTGGAACCACGATTGACGGCACCCATCGATTGGGATCAAGCCGAGCAGGATCTCATGGACGCCTTGAAGACTGTATGGAGGGCACGGACTGAGGGCATCCTGGAGGACATCAAATCGGAATTAGATCAACTTCTCCAGGCTGATGTGCGCATCGATCAAGTTTTGAAACTGAGGTTGCTAATTCAGTTGAGTTATGGACAGCGAAGTTACTTCGATAAAAAGTCTCATCAACGCAGATCGGTCCTCGTCGCCCGACTCTCATATCCATTCTATGCAGCAGACATTATTCCTACTCATGAGCCTGAAGACCTTACTACCGAGGTCCTCGAACACCTGGAACCTGCGCAGCTGACCCTCCAAAGGAAACTGGGAAAGGCAGAATTGGAGCGTCTTGGGAAAGTGAGCGCAGAGAACCTTGAACATCGCACGCGGGAGTTGCTGACAAATAATCTGCCGGAGGAGACAGTTCAAACGTTTATAACCAACCAATCCCTCCTCCCCGCCCAAAGAGATGAAATTGCTCAAATCCTCGGCGCCCAGGTGTTCACACGAGCTCACCGTGAACTCATCCTGAGCGTTGGGGATCAACAGTGGGTGGAATACCTCACCGAGATGGAAGCTCTAAGAACTTCAATAGGCCTGGAGGCATATGCACAGCGAGACCCTCTCGTCCAGTACAAAAGCCGAGCGTTCGATTTGTTTGGGCAGCTCCTTGCGACTATCCGGGCAGGGGTGGTCTCGAAGATATTCCGCTTGCGGGTAGCGAGTAAATCAGCCGGCGCAGCCGTGGAGCCGCGCACCCAGGCGGCTCAGCTTAAATCAAACATGAAAGCTCAAGAAGCTGAAAGTGAAAAACCAAAAAAGCGTCGAAAACGGCGTCGAAAACGACGCTAGCTATTAAGTTAGGTATGAGATTCATTCGAGTCTCGCGCTGGTCTTTATTCCTCCGGGTGCACAAAGATGGATAATGGAACCGTTCCAATTGAAGCTCGTGCTGAAGGGATTCCGTCGAAAATCCCAAAAATCGATCTCCATCGACATCTGGAAGGTACGGTCCGCCTCGACACAATCGCTGAGATCGCAGGTCAGTTCGATCTAGATCTGCCTCGCGATAAGGAGAATCTTCGTCGTCAGGTGCAGGTCCTTCCCGAGGATCCCAGGAACCATGAGTTCTTCTTGGAACGATTCGGGGTGATCCGCAAAATATTTCAATCAGCCGAAGTCGTTCGGCGTATCGTGCGTGAAGCGATCGAAGATGCGGCTGCAGACAATGTGAGGTACCTCGAGATTCGGTTCACGCCCGCAGCTTTAACACAGACAGTTGGTTTCCCGCTTGATAAAGCGACAGATTGGGTGATTGAAGCTGCGAGAGAAGCGCAAAGGGATTTCTCAATCAAGGTGGGATTAATTGCCAGCGTCAACAGGCATGAAGATCCCAGCATCGCCGAGCGTGTTTTCCGGGTTGTACAGGAACGCTCAGGAAATGGAATTCTCGGCATCGATCTCGCCGGGGATGAATTGCAGGCATCGATGATGCCCTTCAAACCCGTTTTTGAGGGGGCAAAATCTCAGGGATTAGGGATCACCGTACACGCTGGAGAGTGGGCTGACGCTCAGAATGTTCGTGAAGCTATCCTTGAGATGGGTGCGGATCGCATCGGGCACGGGGTGCGTGTGATGGATGACCCGGAAATAATCGAGCTTGCACGTGACCGGGGAGTCTGCTTTGAGGTGAGTTTGTCGAGCAATTTGTTCACCGGCGCGGTCAACAGCATCGATGAGCATCCTCTCGTGGCTATGATTCAAGCCGGCTTACGGCTCACACTCACGACGGATGACCCCAGTATTTTCGGCACGACTCTCTCAAAAGAGTATGCGCTCGCGGTTGAACATTTCCAGCTCTCTGAGGAATCTTTGAAAGCCATGGTGATGACTGCGGTTCAATCATCATTTCTCCCTCATCAGGAAAAAAACGAGCTCGAAAAGAGAATGGTACGCGAAATATGGGAGACCGATGAGGACATGGGATGACCCTTTCAGGGCTTGAAACCACGATTGTGAGCGATGGAAAGGTCTGGGTTGATGCTGGAGGGCCTTTTGGACTGGTCCCGAGAGGGTTGTATGAGACCTACCTGAAGCCTGATGAATTCAATCGAGTACCGATGGTCCTTAATTGTCTTCTGCTGCGATCGGAAGGTAAGACGATCATAATCGACACCGGTCTGGGAAATAAGTTGACACCGGTGGAAAAAGAGAGATGGAACCTGGATCGCACCGATGGCGGGTTGCTTGAGAATCTAGCAAATCAGGGTGTAGGCGTGAACGATGTGGACATCGTGATAAATACGCATCTGCACACAGATCACTGTGGAGGCAACACGGTTAT